>JAJYAH010000128.1 GCA_021779635.1 Pseudomonadota bacterium
CTGGCGAGCCCAGCCTGTCGCTGCCCTGCTATGCCGAGCGGCGCTATGGTGGCGTGCCGGACGAAGAGATGCTGGTGGCGCTGCCGCCCTCGTATCTGGCCAAGGCGATCACCGGCATGAAGGCGCTATCAAAGAATGGCCTGCGCTATCCGATCGCGCCCTATGGTATCCAAAGCGACGTGCGCGCCGGCATGGGCGTCTCCTACGGCAAGAAATAGCCGCGCGTCCGAATCTCCCCGAGCATCTCAAGGAAATCAGAAGATGAAGCCTTCGTCGAAATTCGACATCGTTGTCTACGGCGCAACCGGCTTCACCGGCCGGCTTGTCGCCGAATATCTCGCCTCGCATTATGCCGGAAAGGCCGATCTCAAATGGGCGATGGCCGGTCGCAGTCTGGACAAGCTTGCTTCGGTTCGCGATGCGATCGGCGCTCCGGCCGACACGGCTCTGATCGCCGCTGACGCCGGCGATCCGGTTTCCCTGAAAGCGATGATCGACCAGACCCGGTCGGTGCTGACCACGGTCGGCCCGTATCAGCTCTATGGCTCGGAACTGGTGGCGGCGTGCGCGGCATCCGGCACCGACTATTTCGATCTTTGCGGCGAGCCGGTCTGGATGCGACAAATGATCGACGCCCACCAGGCCACGGCGCAATCATCCGGCGCGCGGATCGTGTTTTCCTGCGGCTTCGATTCGCTTCCGTTCGAACTCGGCGTGTTCTTTCTTCAGGAGACCGCGAAGAAGGTTCTGGGCGCCCCGGTCGGCCGCGTCAAAGGCCGCGTCCGCAACATGAAGGGAACGTTCTCCGGCGGCACCGCCGCGAGCATCAAGGCGACGTTCGCGGCGGCCGCGAAAGACCTCAGCCTGGTTGCCATGCTGAAGAATCCGTTCGTGTTGACGCCGGGCTTCGAAGGTCCGAAGCAGCCGCCGGGCAACAAGCCGTTATTCGACGAAGACCTGGGCATGTGGACGGCACCGTTTGTGATGGCGACCATCAACACCCGCAATGTGCACCGCTCCAATCTCCTGATGGGCTTTCCCTACGGCAAGGATTTTGTTTATGACGAGATGGTGCTGACCGGTCCGGGCGAGAAAGGCGAAGCCAACGCCAAGCTCGTCGTCGCCGCCAACTCGGAGATGGGCGGCCCGGGAGGACCGAAGCCGGGGGAGGGCCCGTCGAAGGAACAGCGCGATAACGGGCTCTACGATCTGCTGTTCGTCGGCCTTGCCGAGGGGGGCCGTCAGATTCGCGTTGCGGTCCGCGGCGATCGCGATCCCGGTTACGGGTCGACGTCGAAAATGATTTCGGAGTGCGCGATCTGCCTGTTGCGCGACACGCCGGAAGTTCCAGGTGGCATCTGGACCCCTGGCGCGGCGATGGGCGATCATCTGATCAAGCGGCTTGTCGACCACGCCGGACTGACGTTCGATGTCGAGGCTCAGGCCGCACGGGGGTCGTAGCCGTACACCACGCAAGGCTATGAGACGATGCTGGCGGCGACCGAGGAACTGAAGGCGATGATGGAGGCGCCGCAGGGCAAGCGCGCCGGCGCTAGGAAGCCTGTCCGGGAACCACGAGCGGCTGATCCGCCGTGGACGTGTAGCGTTGTGCGGCCGCGAACATGCCCCACATCGCGCCCAGCATCATCCAGAAGTGCCGCCAGTGATCGGTGTCGATGATGAAGCTTTCGCCGACCGTCCCCAGAAACGCCGAGAAGATCGCCAGATAGGCGCGCTGCCAGGGCACGCGGACGAAGAGGTGCCGGAATCCCATGATGACCGTGACGAACACCAGCGCCGGGTAACAGATGCCGGCGATCCAGCCGCCGGACATGAAGGCGTTCAGGTAGGAATTATGGGTGTCTTCGGGGAAGTAGTTGTGAAACTGCAGCGGCCCGATACCGAACGGCAGATCGAGCGCCATCTGCGCGCCGAGGATATGTCGCCCGAACCGGCCGAAGCGGCCCTCGTCGTAGCTTTGATCGAAACTGGCGCGTTGCCTGAACATTTCATTGACGGAGTCAAACGACAACAGCACCGCGATCAGCATCGCCACGACGATCACCGCGACCACCGCCGTCACGATGATGCGCGAGCGTTGCGCGTGCGATCGGCTGGTCAGGATCATCAGCGCCAGCATGAAGGCCGACGTGAGCACCAGTCCACCCCACGCCGCGCGCGAGAACGCCAGCAGGATCGCGAGCGACATGATGCCCAATGCCATCGCGCTGCGGAACGATTTGCCGGGACGGTCGGAGACGACGCTCTGCAGGACGAACAGGGCAGGCAGGATCAGAAATGCGCCCAGCACGTTCGGGTCCTTGAAGGTGCCGCGCGCGCGCTCATAAAGCGTCAGCAAATCATGTCCGCCCGGAACGAGATTGAAGTAGCCGGCGACACCGGCGGCCGCTGCGATCATAGCGCCCACGACCAGGCCGCGGCGAAGCATGTCCAGCCGCGCTGCAGTGTCGTCCGACACCACCATCGCGAAAAACATCACGGTGATCGCCATGTACCAGGACGTCGCAATCCAGTTGGCGACGTCCGGCTTGTCGAGAAAGGGGACGGCGCAGATGGTGTAGCCGATATTGACCAGGAACAGCAGCAGCAACAGCGGCATAAAAACCAACCGCAGCCGCAGTCCGGTTGCAATGAAGATGATGGCGGCGACGAGTGTCACCAGTTCGTAAGGGCTTGGCTCGATGAAGACGATCGCCCCCGATGCCCCGACCAGCCACACCAGCGCACGCTGCAGCGCCACTACGCCCGGCGCAGCCGTCGCCGATGAGGGGAAGTCGCCGGCCGTCGCCGCATAGGTCATCACACACACTCGCAACTTACGCAACGTAACTGCAGGCTACGCCGGGCCGGGCCTTCCGGGGTGGGTCAGTAGGCGTTCTCGGTCATCAGTGCCAGGGGCGTCTTGAGAAGAATGTAGAGGTCGAACAGCACCGACCAGTTCTCGATGTAATAGAGATCGAACTCGACGCGCTTCTGGATTTTCTCTTCGCTGTCTACTTCGCCGCGCCAGCCGTTGATTTGCGCCCAGCCGGTGATGCCTGGCTTGACGCGATGGCGCGCGAAATAACCGTCGACCGCTTCGTCGAATAACCGGCTCTGCAGCTTGCCCTGCACGGCGTGCGGGCGCGGCCCGACCAGCGAAAGATTGTTCTTGAACACGACGTTGAAGAGCTGCGGCAACTCGTCAAGGCTCGTCTTGCGGATGAAGCGTCCGACCCGGGTGACGCGGGGATCGTTCTTGGTCACGACCTTCGAGGCCAGCGGATCGGCCTGATCGTGATACAGCGAGCGGAACTTGAAGACGTCGATACGCTCGTTGTTGAAGCCGAAGCGCTTCTGGCGGAACAGCACCGGGCCCGGACTGTCGAGCCTGACCGCAAGCGCGACCACCGCCATCAGCGGAGAGGCCAGCAGCAGAATGATGGCGCCGACGACGTGGTCGAACAGCCACTTCATCACCAGATCCCAGTCGGTGATCGGCGCCTCGAAAACATCGAGGGTCGGGACCTTGCCGAGATAGGAATAGGCGCGAGGGCGGAAGCGCAGCTTGTTGGTGTGAGCGGAAAGCCGAATGTCCACCGGCAACACCCACAATTTCTTCAGCATTTCGAGAATTCGTGTCTCGGCCGAGATCGGCAGTGCGAACAGCACGAGGTCGACCCGGGTGCGGCGGGCGAACTCGATGATGTCATCGACCTTGCCGAGTTTTGCGCTGCCGGCGCAGGTTTCAAGCGCACGGCTGTCGTTGCGGTCATCGAACACGCCGAGGATATCGATGTCCGAATCGTCCTGGGCGTTGAGCGCCTCGATCAGCTTTTCGCCGCTTTGATCCGAGCCGACCACGATGGTGCGGCGATCGAGCCGGCCTTCGCGCGCCCAGCCGCGCACCATCGCGCGCAGGCACAGGCGTTCGATGACAAGCGCTGCCAGACCGACAAAGAAAAATGCAGAGAGCCAGAGCCGGGATACCTCGCCGCCGAGTTTGGCAAAGAAGGAAGCGCCGATGAACAGCAGAAACACGAATGCCCAGGAAGAAATCATCCGGGTCATCTGCCGGAGTTGACCGCGGAACACCTGCACTTCGTAGATATCGGAAGCCTGAAAGCAGACCACCGCGGTCGCGGTCATGGCGAAAATGGCCACGATATATTCCCAGCGGAAACCGCTGATACGGGCCACATATCCGAGATAGAGCGCGACGCCGATGAAACTCAGCAATGCAAAATCGGCGAAGCGAACGGCGCCTGCGATCACGATCGGCGAATATGCCGGGCGTACCTTCTGGTTGGCGATGGCGAGCGCGGCCTGTGACAACCGGCGGCGCCGCTCGATGCGAGGGCGATCCGTCGAGGTGGATGCCGCAGCCGCTGCCGCGGCGTCTAGCATGGAGCGTGCGTTGATCGGTTCCACTGTCGCTTAAGTCCGGTCGTTCACGCGCATCTAGGCATGCGCGTGCCGGGGCGTAATGCCCCCTCAACGGGCTTAGAGGACAAATCGGAAGAAACTGTTATCGTTGGTAAAGAACGGTTAACGATTTGCAAACGCGTCGCGATAGCCCGCCAGCACGCCCTCGACCATCGCCTTTTGTGAAAAGTGCAGAAAGATTCGCTCTCGAAGGGATTTTGCGCGCGCCAGCGCGCTGGCGGGATCCTCAAGTGCGGTTTCGATGGCGTCCGCCATCGCGCCCACGCTATTGGGAGCAAACAGCGCATCGGTATGCGGTCCAAAGATTTCGGGGATGCCGCCGACCCTCGCGGCCACCATTGGGATTCCGGCCGCGGCCGCCTCGATCACCACATAGGGCATCGAATCCCCGCGCGACGGAACCACCAGCAGCGAGCCCTTTGAAAAGCCATATCGCGCCTTGACGTGGCCGATGAAGCGCACCGCCTCGCCTAGGCCGAGCCTCTGGATTTGAGCCTTGAGGCCCTCGATTTCCTCGCCGTCACCGGCAAGCGTCAGCGTGACCGGTTTGCCGTCGCCGCGAAGCCGCGCTACCGCATCGATCAGGATGTCCGCCCCCTTGATATGCCTGAATTCGCCGACATAGACGATATCGGTTGCATCAGCAGCCCGGACAATCGGGTCGAACTCGTCCGCCGTCACACCGTTGAACACGCAGCGTACCAGCCCGGATGGTGTGCCGATGGTGCGCTGGTAGGTATCGCGCGCGAATTCGCTTTCGAACAGGAACAGGTCGGTGCTGTTCATCAGCGCCCGTTCGAGGCGGCTGTAGAGTACGCCCTTTAGCGTATTCAACGGGTAATGCAGCGAGCCGCCATGCGGCGTATAGACGCGAATGGTTTTTTCCGAGCGGGTCTTCAGTCGAATGAAAGCGCCGGCTTTGGCGCCGTGTCCGTGCAGGACATCCGGTTTCAGCTGGCGGATCAGGCGCATGAAATGGGCCCATACCAGAACGTCGGTCGGAAAGGGTTCGCGCCGAATGGCGAGACGATGAACGCCGAGCTTGAGCCGGGGCGCGATCCCCGCGAGCGCCGCTTCAGCCCGTTCGCCGCCGGTAAGGCTGTCGGCGATGATGCCGACATGGTGGCCGCGATCGGCCTGACCGTTGGCGAGGTCCAGGATATGACGGAAGATTCCGCCGACCGGTGCGCGAACCGCGTGCAGGATACGAAGCGGTTGTTCTGAAATCGCGGGCATGGTCAGAACCAGCGCTCGCCGACAAAGACGGTGTCGCCGGGGCTGACGGGGGTGCCGAGCGGCACCACATAGCGGGATGAACCGGAGGCATCGGTGTGGGTCAGGGTGACGCGGTCGCGCTTGGCGCGCGGCGAAAAGCCGCCGGCAATCGCCACCGCACTTTCGACGCTCATATTGGGCACGTAGGGATATTGGCCGGGGGCTGCGACTTCGCCAAGGATGAAGAACGGCCGATAGGATTCGATCTCGACCGCCACCGAGGGATCGCGGATATAGCCGCCGCGCAGCCTGCCGGTGATCGCGGACGCCAGTTCCGCCGGTGTCCGTCCGCGCGCCGGCACTGAGCCGATCAGCGGCATGGTGATCGCGCCGCCGGCATCGATGGCGTAGGTATTGGTCAGGCCCTCCTGGCCATAGACCACGACCCGCAATTTGTCGCCGGCATCGAGCCGGTAGGCGGCATCATAGGCCGCCGGGGCGTAACGCGGCGATGGTCCGGCAAAGCTGGCGCGAAGCGCGCTGATGGCGCCACCGGAATCGGCGACGCCCGGTGGCGACGCGACCGCGACCCGTGGCGCCGGTCCGTACGGCTGGCCATAGGCCAGAGAATCCAGATCGCCTTGCGGCTCCACCGTTGCGACAGGACCGGATGTGTGCGTGCAGCCCGACAACGCGAGCGCGGCCATGGCGGAAATGATCGGCAATCGAAACGCGCGCGCAACCCGCACCGGAGCCATCCCTCTTAGCGAGACAGCTTAAAGTCTTGCACCGGTTATGGTTAACAAATCGTTTGCCCGATCGATCAGGCAGGCCGGGCAAAGCCAGCCCCGCCTGGGCGCAGCGATCAGGCGCTAACGCCCGCGCCGATCGGACAGGACACCCCGGTGCCGCCGAGCCCGCAATAGCCGGCCGGATTCTTGGCCAGATATTGCTGATGATAGTCCTCGGCGAAGTAGAACTCGGCGGCGGGCGCAATCTCGGTAGTAATGGTGCCGAGACCTTTGGCCGCCAGCGCTTTCTGATAGGCCACCTTCGACGCGTCCACGGCTTTACGCTGCGCGTCGCTGAACGTGTAGATCGCCGAACGATACTGGGTGCCGACGTCATTGCCCTGGCGCATCCCCTGCGTCGGGTTGTGGCTCTCCCAAAATGTCTTCAGCAGTTGATCGTAAGATATCTTCTTGGGATCGAATACCACCAGCACCACTTCGGTATGACCGGTGCGGCCCGAGCATACTTCCTCATAAGTCGGGTTGGCGGTGTGACCGCCGGCATAGCCCACAGCGGTGGTAAAGATGCCGTCACCGAGTTCCCAGAATTTACGCTCCGAGCCCCAGAAGCAGCCGAGGCCGAACACCGCCTGCTCCAGACCTGCGGGATAAGGCGGCTGCAACGGGCGGCCGTTGACGAAATGGCTGGTCGCAGTCGGGATCGGCTTCGCTCGGCCTGGCAGCGCCTCGGCAGCAGTTGGCAAGGCAGTGGTTTTGCGCATGAACAGCATGGATTACCTCCCGGAGGGATGTCTCGCTAATGTCCGTCACCAATATATGTCTTTACGCCGGACGCAGTAGCCCCATTACGCCGGCGCGTTCGGCATGAACGCCGCATCACCGTGCCGTCTGGCTCAGTTCCGGGAATAACCGATCAACGGCTTGCGGGGCCGGAACAGGAGCATCAGCAGAATGCCCAGCACACCCATCACCGCAAATACCGGCTGATCCAGCACGACCCTGACAACATGGGTCCAGAGCCACGGCGAAATGCCCTCTACCCAGACCCGGAAAGCCTGCTGGCTGGATTGATGGACATCGTTCCAGAGCTCCCCAAAGCGGGTAAAGCGCAAGGTCTGGTCGGCGACCCAGCGCGCGCCGTCATAGACCATGAAGATAAATCCGCCTGCCAGCAGCAGCAGTCCCACAAGTCTGAAAAAGCCGCGGATCATGCATCACCTTAATATCGGTATATTCTGTCGTGTATCCGTCCGCCTCCGGAACGCCGTCAGCCATTAGCGAAGCGAGCCGGGAAATTCAACCTCATCAGCACCTTACCGGCGCCCTATGGTCGGGCCTGCCGACTCCTAAGGCCTGGCTGAGGCGTTGACGCTGCGGGGCGCGCCCTCTATAAGACCGCTAATGGCGGCGGGCGCAATCCTGCCGCCGCTGTTCTTTGAGCGGCGCCGTCATGTGAGCTTATTGGCTCCGGGAATGGCATTCTCAGGGACACCCGAAAAACACACAAGTGTCGATCACGCGGTTGGACGGCCGGCGCATTGAAGCCCGGTTACCCGCGACCGGTCACCGCAAGGATATTTGAGACATGGCCAATACGACTTCCGCCAAGAAGGCGACACGCAAGATTGCCCGCCGTACCATCATCAACAAGTCGCGCCGCACCCAGATGCGCGGCTCGGTCCGCATCGTCGAAGAGGCGATCAAGAACGGCGACCGCGATGCCGCGCTGAAGGCGATGGCGCGCGCCGAGCCGGAGCTGATGCAGGCAGCGCAGCGCAATATCATTCACAAGAACAATGCGAGCCGAAAGGTCTCGCGGCTCGCGCATCAGATCGCAAAGCTCGCGAAATAGGCTGATCGGAAAATATATTCGTCCAAAGCCCGGCTGCGCCGGGCTTTTTCTTTTCACACTTGTTGCATCGCGCCCGGCCAGATCTCGGCAATGCCTTGCGCCGTTTCGCGTTACGCCAGGCGGGACGCCACAGGCCGGACATCCGATGCCGCCAGGACTGCGATGACCTGAGGCTTCTACGACCAAAGGCTGCGGTGATATTGATCGCTGCTACGCGCGGCAGGCTTTTGAAATTGCAATCGCGGCCGCACCGCTCTGTTCGAAAGTCCCGAAGGGTTACCCTGCTTCGATGAGCAAAAAAAAACGCGTTTGCGTAGTCACTTATCGGCATAGCGGCGATCAGTTGTTCGAAAACTCATTCCCGCACGACCCAAACGTAAACAATTTGTGAATTTATTTTGGGCAATCGTAGGAATTGTGACAGCGGCTCGGCATTTCGAATCTCCGCACAGATTCAAAACCTTGCCGCCGCGCATAGAAGCCGCTGCCTGATTTCGTGAACGCGAAGTCGATTTGGCCAGCACTCGCATCGAATCATTTTCGTTGCGGGAAATAAGGCATGATGTATCTCTTAGAACGTTCGCGGCGCCCACGGCTCTTGAGACCAGCGCGGTTTAAGAAACGGGGCGGACGTGCAAATCGGCGGCGGTGTGCGCGTTGGCGACGCTTTCCAAGCGATTGTCGGTTCAAGGCTCGTAGCAATATGGGCATAGCGGTTCTGTGTCGAAATTTCTCAAGCGGGACGCTTGCGTTCCGTTCGATTCGAACAAGAGAGATACGCACCGGACCAACGGCAGCCGCCGAGGCGAAGACCGAGGGCAGGTTAAACGGACGGGCTGAGTAAAGGCGTACGACTGGACAAATTGGGTTCCAGGCGTTGCCGGTTGAATTTGGAACACTCAAGAGGTGACACCTCGCCGTGGGCAATCACGGCGAGTGGGGGGAGGCTTTATGTTCTACGGAATCATCGCGGCATTTGATCCCATTCGATTTTCAAACGATGTCATATTCGATGCCAGGTGCACGCGGCCACCGGCGCGAGCTCCGGACAGGCCGCTGAGTACACGCTGACCTCGCGGACGCTTCTTTCCAGTTTCCAGTCGACTCTGTGATTTTGGTCCACGGCATTTCGCCGTTCGGCTGGTCTATGGCTGAAGACGAAGCTTCGCTTGAGGTCGCGCCGTACGGTGCGTCCCGCACGGTAATTTCACCGGCAACGTTACTCCTTCAGAAAAGTCGTCAAACATGACAAATATGGAACAGGATCGCTGGTCACGCGTGAAGGGTCGGCTGCGTTCGAGCGTGGGGGAAGACGTCTATACAAGCTGGTTCGCGCGCATGGATCTGGAAAGCGTGCAGCAGGAAAGCGTCCACCTTTCGGTTCCGACGCGGTTTCTGAAGAGCTGGATCCAGGCACATTACGCCGAGCGCGTTCTGACCTGCTGGCAGGCCGAAATGCCGCAAGTGCACCGGATCGACCTCACCGTGCGCACGGCGATGCGATGCGCGGCGCCCGCCAAAGAGACCTCGCCACCGGCCGATCAACGCCGCGGCGATCGATCCGACGGCCGTCCCGCGCCGGAGCTGCGCGCCACCGCCATCGCGCCGGTGTCCGCCAGCCATGACGCGCTCGGCGGCTCGCCGCTCGATCCGCGCCTGACATTTGGAAGTTTCGTCGTCGGCCGCTCCAACACGCTGGCTCACGCCGCGGCGCGCCAGGTCGCGGAAGGACGCCGTGGCGACAGCGTGATGTTCAACCCGCTGTACATTCATGCCGGCGTCGGACTTGGCAAAACCCATTTGTTGCAGGCGGTGACATGGGCCGGCAACTCCGGCAGCGAACGCAAGGTGCTCTATCTCACCGCCGAGAAATTCATGTACGGGTTCGTCGCCGCGCTCAAGACCCAGACCGCGCTGGCGTTCAAGGAAGCGTTGCGCGGCATCGACGTGCTGGTCATCGACGACCTGCAGTTCCTGCAGGGCAAATCGACCCAGGCCGAATTCTGCCATACCCTGAACGCGCTGATCGACGCCGGCCGCCAGGTGGTGATCGCAGCGGACCGTCCGCCTTCCGACCTTGAGAGCCTCGACGACCGCGTGCGCTCGCGTCTCGCCGGCGGCCTCGTGGTCGAGATGGGCTCGCTCGGCGAGGAGTTGCGGCTCGGTATCCTCAAATCGAGAGTCGCGGCGGCGCGCGCCCATCATGCGAGTTTCGATGTACCGGCGCCGGTGCTGGATTATCTCGCCCGAACCATCACCCACAACGGCCGCGATCTGGAAGGCGCCATCAATCGCCTCTTGGCGCACAGCAAGCTCAACGCCCAGCCGGTGACGCTGGAAATGGCCGAGCGCGAAGTGCGCGACCTGATCCGTCCGCAGGAACCCAAGCGCATCAAGATCGAGGACATCCAGCGGGTGGTCGCCCGGCAATATAATGTCAGCCGCTCCGACCTGTTGTCCTCGCGCCGTACCGCCAACGTCGTTCGGCCGCGCCAGGTCGCAATGTATCTGGCCAAGACGCTGACACTGCGCTCGCTGCCCGAAATCGGGCGCCGGTTCGGAGGCCGCGATCACACCACGGTCCTGCACGCCGTGCGCAAGATCGAGGCGCTGGTCGCCAGGGATGTTGCACTGTCCGAAGAGGTCGAATCGCTGAAGCGCCAGTTGCAGGAGTGATTTTGCAGTTCCCGGGACACGGTCGTCTCGGGAGCATCCCTCGACCAGTCGTCCCGGCATCCCGCCGGGACGATAGCGGTTTCCGGCAAAACGTGGGGGACGGCCCCGCGTTTCTCTTGCGCTTGCCTGCCATCCGCGCCACCTTGGGGCCCCCTTAGGGTTTGATCAAATCCAGCTTTGATCGGGCTTTTTGGGTCCCATATGCCGCGGCGCGCCTTTCGGCGGCCCGGCTTTTCCATCTTCGGATCAGGCGGATATGCAATGAAGGTCACCGTCGAACGCGCGCAACTCCTGAAATCGCTGGGCCACGTCCATCGCGTGGTGGAGAGACGCAACACCATTCCGATCCTCGGCAACGTGCTGATCCGTGCCGAAAATGCGCGGCTGTCGCTAAAGGCGACCGATCTTGATCTGGAGGTGACGGAAACGCTGGCAGCGGAAACCGGAACCGGCGGTTCAACCACCGTGCCGGCGCATATGTTTTACGACATCGTGCGCAAGCTGCCTGACGGCGCGCAGATCGTGCTGGAAAGCGACGGCGACCGCTCGGTGCTGGCGATTCGCGCCGGCCGTTCGCGTTTCACGCTGCAGACATTGCCCGAAAACGACTTCCCCGATCTTGCCGCCGGCGACATGACGCATTCGTTCACGCTGGCCGCCGCCGACATGAAGCGGCTGATCGACCGCACCCAGTTTGCGATCTCTACCGAGGAAACCCGCTATTATCTCAACGGCATCTACCTGCACACTGCCGGCAGCGCCAAGGCCGCGACATTGCGCGCGGTCGCGACCGACGGGCATCGTCTCGCCCAGATCGATCTGCCGCTACCGAAAGGCGCGTCCGGCATGCCCGGCGTGATCGTGCCCCGCAAGACCGTCGGTGAGGTGCAACGGCTGATCGAGGACAACGAGGCCGAGGTCGGAATCGAACTGTCGCAGGGCAAGATCCGTTTCACCATCGGCAATGTGGTGCTGACCTCAAAGCTGATCGACGGCACGTTTCCGGATTACGGCCGCGTGATCCCGCAGAACAACGACAAGGAACTTATTGTCGACAAGAGGGATTTCGAGGCGGCGGTGGACCGGGTCTCGACGATTTCGAGCGAGCGTGGCCGCGCGGTGAAGCTGGCCTTGTCGGCCGGCAAGCTCGTGCTGTCCGTGACCAACCCTGATTCCGGCAGCGCAACCGAGGAGCTTGAGGTCGAATACGCTTCCGATCCGCTCGATATCGGATTCAATTCGCGCTATCTGCTGGACATCGCGGCTCAAATCGAGGGCGAGGTCGCCGTGCTGAAACTAGAGA
>JAJYAH010000129.1 GCA_021779635.1 Pseudomonadota bacterium
TTGATGCCGACGGGCACGCCGGCGAGCGGGCCAACCGCGTCCCCGGCCGCGATCCGCTGCTCAAGACGACGCGCAGCTTCGCGCGCGAGATCCGGCGTGGGCGTGCAGAAGGCGTGCAGCTTCGGCTCAAGCGCTTCCATGCGCGCGATATGTGCTTCCGTTACTGCAACCGGCGAGAGTTGCCGCTCCCGTACCAGGCGCGCGGTTGTAACCGCGTCGAGTTCACAGAGTTCCTTGTCCGCCATAGTCGTCTCCCTTCGGTCAGGGGAATGCGAGCGGCCTATCGGCCGCTCGCAACCCAGTTCAGCTCGCGAGCAGCTCCTTGAGCTTGTCGTCGATGAACTTGACGTCGACGGGATTCGTACCGGGCCCACCGGCGAAGTGCCCCCAAATCGACGGCACGGGAATCAGTTTCGCATTCGGCATGTTAGCGACCTCGAATTCGCTGTCCGCCGGCGGGAAATAGAGGTCGGTCTTGCCCGGCATCACATAGGCCCGGGCCTTGATGGCGCCCAGTGCCTTCCTGAAGTCGCCGTGATAGAGTTCGTTGTCGCTGATATCACCGTGCTGCCATGTCCACAGCATGGTGAGCAGGTTGTTCGGGTCTTTGGGCAGGAAGAAACCCTCCCAGAAAGCGACTAGGAAATCCTCCAGCGACGAGTAGCCGAGAGTCTTCAGGTCGAGCTCCTCGCGATAGAATGATTGGGAAAAACCCCAACCGGCATAGACTCTCGCCATCGCGCGCAGCCCGATGTTCGGCTTTTGTGTGTACCAGCCGCCGGCGAATGCTGCGTCCGCGGTGAGCGCGGCCTTGACGCCCTCCAGGAAGACGAAGTTGTGCCGCGAACATTTCGCGGACCCGCAGAACGGTGCGATCCGTTCGACCATATCCGGATAGAGCGCGCCCCAATGGAACGTCTGCAGCGCGCCCATGGACCAGCCG
The DNA here is from genome assembly GCA_021779635.1 of Pseudomonadota bacterium. The sequence continues at coordinate 944 of JAJYAH010000129.1, forward strand.
GTCACCATCCGGATTCGACTGATGCCGAACTTCTCGGACACCAGCCGATGCTGCACGCGAACGTTGTCGCATGCAGTGACGTTGGGGAAGCGCGGTCCGTTATATGGTTCCGGCGTGTTTGAGGGAGAGGTGGAGAGGCCGTTGCCGAGCATATTGGGGATGATGATGAAGTACTTTGCCGGATCGAGCGCCATCCCCGGGCCGACCAGCCACTCGTTCTCATAGTGCTGGCCGGAATACCAAGTCGGGTACACGATCACATTGTCTTTGGCCGCGTTCAACGTGCCAAAGGTCTTGTAGGCGAGCCGGCAGCCCCTCAGCGTCGCGCCGCCTTGCAGCCGGACATCGCCAAGTTCGAAGATTTCGTAGTCCATTTAGGTCAGATCCCTCTCATGATTAAGTGCAAGCCACAGAGCTGGTGGACCGCAACGATTATGCGTAGCGAGGGGCCAGCCGCATCACGCGCGCCAGAATGCCATAGGCGATACCAGCGACGATGAAGGCCGAAAGCGCGGTCGAATACTCGGGCGCGGTTTCACTGACGATGAACGCGATGATCGAGCCAGCCGCCCAGGCAAGGAAGGCCGCCGGGCTCCACTCTACACTTGCCTCTGAGCCGGGCCGGACGATGTACTGGTCGACGAGAATGATCGCCCCGATCGGCGGCACGAGCACGCCGAGAAGCGTCAGCCACTGAATGAAGAATGCCCAGACATTGCCAGCAGCCACGATGATGCCGATGGCCCCGAGGACGATCGCCAGGAGCCGCATATGGCTGCCCATGATGCGCGACCAACCGGTGGCGGCATTGTAGAGGCAGTGCGAGCACACCGAGCCGAGGTTGAAGTAGAGGAAGAGGAAAGCGAGCCCGCTGAGCCACGCCGCATCCTTGCTGTTCAGGTAGCCGAACATGTTGTCGGCGCCGAAGGGGTTCTGGTCCGGAGTGGCGAGAGCCGCGGTCGTGATGCCGCCGACGAGCATCGCAGCGAGGTTGGCGAACGGAAAGGCGCTGAAGGTTGAAATCAGCGAGCTCGAGCTATCCTTGGCCCAACGGTTGAAGTCGGCGGTGACCGTACCGGCGTCGACGAACAGGGTTAGAACGATCGTGAGGCCGACACCCATCGGCATCGAAGCCTGGCCATGATTGCCGGCATAGGACAGGACCGCGTCCCATCCATGGACCGCGACCGCATCGGTGGCAACGTATATGCCCAGGATCACGAAGAGCGGGACCGAGACGAGTCCGATATAGTGCAGCCCGCGCACGCCAACGAAGGTAATAGCGATATAGAGCAGACCAGCGATGACCGTCATCATGACGTAGTTGAGATGATAGGTGCTGGCGACCAAGTTACCCGTGATACCGGTCTGCACGGCATACCAGCCGAGTAGAAGGGTCGACAGAAGTCCAGAGGCGAAGACATAGCCCTTGCGCCCGAAGACGATACTGGCCAGGAGCGCGAAGTTCAATCCGCGCCGGGTGCCGAGGACGCCGAGTGCGCCGACATAGGCGAACATCAGGAGATTCCCGATGATCATCGCGGTGAGCGCGCGCTGGAATCCCATGCCAAGGACGAGAACGGAGCCGGTCATGGCACCGGTTATGATCATCGGAAAGCCGATCCAAACCATAGTGACGGAGAAGAGACTCCGCCTGGCGCTGACTGGGACTGGCTGATGTTCGTATTCTTCGCCGAGGACGTGGTCGATCTGATTTTCGACAACCTCGACTTCGGCTCGCACGGAGTGCCCGTGCGGGTCATGTTGGCTCATCGCGAACTCCTGGTGTGAAGAATGGGGAGTGCAATCACCCGCGCACAATGGCGGGCGGCTGTCAGGCGCGGCCACATCCCCCGCCCGCGTGCGGCGGCGGGAGATCAAATGGCGCCTACACTTGGCGGGCGACGCTGCCCGCTTCGGGTCACGGCACGGTACCGGACCACCACGAGGCGAGAACTTTAAGGCCTCTTGGTCATGCCAGCAAGTTCACAAACTCGTGAGGTGGCGCTAGGTGCTCCCCGGGAGGCCATCGGTCGCGCGAATAATAGGCATTGAAGGCCGCCGCCCGGCATGCTAGAGAAAATTGCGCGGAAATTGTGCAGACCATCGGTCTGTTTGACGATGTGGAGCGTTTGGCGGGCGATGGGCGCCGATCGGAGATGCGGGGTACACGGGTCGTGTAGCTGAGGCCGGGTGCGCGATGGGTCAGCGGGCGGGATGCGCGGGGCAGGCGAGAGCAGGATGTGGTCTTGCTCCAGCCCACTGGTCGGGCGATAAATCGATAGCCGCCGGAGGTAAGGGTATGGCGACGGTATCCAACCCGGCGACAGGAGGATGCGATGGCTCCGACGGGTGATCGCCGCGGTGATGCTTGGCGGGTGGGCGTGCTGTTCTCGCACAGCGGGTTCATGGCGATCATCGAAGAGACCCAGCTTCGCGGCACGTTATTGGCGATCGATGAGATCAACGCGGCCGGTGGGGTGAACGGCCGCGAGCTCGTCCCGGTGATCTACGATCCGGGTTCGGAGCCGGTTGTGTTCGGCCAACTCGCGAAGCGTCTGATGGTGGAAGACGGGGTGAGCACCATCTTTGGTTGTTATACGTCGAGCAGTCGAAAGGCGGTCATTCCCGTTGTCGAGCGACTCAATGGGCTGCTATGGTACCCGACGCTCTACGAGGGTTTCGAATTCTCCCCGAACGTCATCTACACAGGGGCGGCGCCGAACCAGAACAGCGTGGTGCTCTCACGTTATCTCATGGAGAATTTCGGTCGGCGCATCTTTTTTGTCGGCTCTGACTATATCTATCCGCGCGAGTCGAACCGGCTCATGGCAGAAATGGTGCGCCGGCAGGGTGGAGAGGTCGTCGGAGAAATGTACGTGCCGTTGCGCGCACAAAGATCGGATTTCCGGTCCGTCATGCGGGCGATCAAGGCTGCCCAGCCGGACGCAATTTTCTCAACGGTCGTTGGAGATGGGACTGTTTATCTCTATCAGTCCTATTTCGATGCCGGGTTCCAGTCTGCCAATATGCCGATCGCAAGCCTTACGACGACGGAAGCCGAAATCCGAGCTATGGGGTTCGATGTTGGAGAGGGCCACATCACCGCGGCATCCTATTTTCAGAATATCGGCGGGCCCTGCAACGAGCGCTTCGTCAGCCGCTACCAGAAGCGTTACGGCACCGACGAGCCGACCAACGCGTGCGTGGAGGCGGCCTATTTCCAGGTCCATGTCTTCGCGAAAGCGCTAGAGACCACGAACTCGATGGCAACCGACGTGCTGCGTACGATGGTTCTCGGCACCGAGTATGAGGCACCGCAAGGGTCGATCAGTATCAACGAGACATCCAATCACGCCGATCTCTGGACGCGGATCGGCCGGGTCAACCGCCGCGGGCAATTCGACATTGTCCTGCAGTCCCAGGACGTGGTGCCGGCGGACCCGTATATGATCGGGGCTGGTTGGGGTCTTGCGATGGGGTTGAGCTGAACGATGCTGTGTTCCGGCTTCGACCGAGGGGCCACTGCCGGGCCCCGTGGCGACACCTCGTCTCTCCGCAGCGAATTGGCGCGGCTCGATATTCTCGTTGCCGTTCCGCGCGACGAGTCAGGTATTTTTCTGGTTCGCGAACTGCAGCGAACGCGCGCAACCATACGGCACGTCTGGCCGATGCCGGAGACGCTGCCAGAGAGCGCGGACGTGATCTTCAGCGAGTTGACGCCCGGCCTGTCTGCGCGGCTCGCCTGGGTCCCGGGCTGTGCAAAATCCGCCTTAGTTGGGATTCTTCCGGCCCAGTTCGACGGAGACATGGACCTTCTCCGCACGCTGGCGGTGGACGCGGTGTTGCACCGCCCGTTCTGCGCGCGCGCAGTCGTGACGAGTTTAGTCATGGCGTGGACGCGGTTTGGCTATGAGCGCCGCTTGCGGCAGCGCATCGCGAAGCTGGACGAGACCCTGCGCTCTGTGCGCATCGTCGAGCGCGCCAAAGCGATCCTGATCGCCGGCCGCAACCTCAGCGAGGATGATGCTTATCGCTTTATGCAGCGGCAGGCGATGGATCGTCGCGTGCCGATTGCGGCGATCGCGACAGCCATCATTGACTCCCAACGAATGCTCGGCTAACCAGTCGACTCAGGTTGTTCGCAACCGGCGGCAGCGTGGCCGCCCGAAATGGTGGCAACTTCGCCCTCGCAGGGGCCCCAATGGGGTCGCTCGGGGGTTTTTGTGTTTGGGAGGCTCCATGGCGAAACTATCAAGGCGCGGCGTCGTAAAAGGCGCGGCGGGGTTGGCTGGTGCTGCGGCGTTCGGGTTCCCGCATATCTGGATCAAGAACTCCGGGCTCGCGCGTGCCGCGAGCGGTGAAATCAAGGTGGGTGTGCTGTACTCTCTCACCGGCACGACAGCGATCATCGAAACGTCGCTCAACCAAGCGACGCTGATGGCGATCGAGGAAATCAATGCGGCCGGCGGGGTCAATGGACGCAAGTTGGTTCCGGTGGTGGAGGATCCAGCGTCGGATCCGGCGACGTTTGCCGAAAAGGCTCGAAAGTTGGTCATCGGTGAAAAATGTGTGAGCGTATTCGGCTCATACACTTCTGCCAGCCGCAAGGCGGTTCTGCCAATCTTCGAGCGTTACCATAATCTCTACTGGTATCCCACCCTCTACGAGGGGCGGGAGTGCTCGATGAATGTCATCTACACGGGCGCGGTGCCGAATCAGCAGCAACGAGACTTCATCCCTTGGCTGGTGAAGAACTTCGGCAAGCGGTTCTACCTGATCGGATCGAACTACATTTATCCGAAAGAGGAGAATAACGTTTGCAAGATTCTACTACAGAAGCTTGGCGGCGAGGTTGTCGGAGAGGAATATGTCCCGCTCGGGCACTCCGAATTCAGCTCCGTGATCGAGAAATTCAAAAATACGAAGCCGAACGTGATATTTTCGACCGTCGTCGGTGATTCTGTGGTGGCGCTCCATAGGCAATACAAGGCGGCCGGGCTCGATCCGGCCAAAATGCCGATGGCCAGCCTGACGACCTCCGAGGAGGAGGTGCGCGCAATGGGGGGCGAGTTCGCCCTCGGGCACTTTACGTCCGCACCCTACTTCATGTCGTACGAGTCACCGGAGAACGCGAAGTTCGTCGCCGCCTTCCAGAGCAAGTATGGGAAAGGCGCGGTGACCAATTTCGTATCCGAGCCAGCGTACTTCCAGGTCCACCTGTTTGCGCAGGCAGTTGCGAAGCTTGCCGGTTCCGATCTGACGCCTGGGGCTATCCGCGAAGCGGCGTGGGGCCAGGAATACAAGGCGCCCGAAGGCTTGGTCAAGATCGATGGCCAGAACTCGCATACCTATCTCTGGCCAAAGATCGGCGAGGCGCAGTTGAACGGGCAATTCAAAATCATCGAGCAATCCAAGGAATGGGTGGAGCCGGATCCCTATTGGGCATACCCCGGCCAGGTCTGCACGCCCAAGGGTATGGTCGAGAAGAAAGCCTGAGCAGGCATGACGACGGCGGTGGCGGACTTTCGTCCGCCGCCGTCAATGCGAGGACCGTGCATGACAGATGTCTTCAATCAGATTTTTTCGGGCCTAAGCATCGCTTCGATCTTGCTGTTGATATCGCTTGGTTTGGCGATCATCTACGGTACTGTCGGGGTGATTAACTTGGCGCACGGCGAGTTCGTGATGCTTGGGGCCTACGCAGTGTGGTTTTTGGAGGAACATCTCGGACTTGGGCTGTTCCCCTGCATCGTGCTGGCGTTTTTTGCGGTTGGGGCGCTCGGGTGGGTAGTCGAGCGGCTGATCATCCGTCGACTATACGGAAGAGTGCTGGACACGATTCTCGCGACGTGGGGCCTCGGCGTCATCCTGCAGCAGGCAGTCCGCCTGACCGCTGGAGCGGAGTTGCGTTATGTGCAGATGCCGCCTCGGCTCAGCGCTGCGGTCCATTTCGCGGGAGTCGACGTGTCGGCGTATAGATTGTTCGTGCTGGCTTTGACCAGTATCCTTCTGGCCATAACCTATCTTCTAATATTCCGGACCCGCTTCGGGATGCGTCTGCGCGGTGTTGTGCAGAATCCAGAGATTGCGCGTTGCTTCGGCGTGAACACGTCGCAGATCTATTCGCTGACGTTTGCCTACGGGGCGGGGCTCGCCGGTATCGCCGGGGCCCTCGTTTCCCCGCTCAAAAGTGTCTCGCCGGACATGGGGACAGGATATGTCGTCGATGCGTTCATGGTCGTCGTCGTCGGCGGCGTGCAGAGCCTGCTGGGCACCGTCGCGAGCGCGGGCATTATCGGCGAGCTGTCCGGCGGCCTGGCCTATCTCTCGAACGATACGATCGCGAAGGCCGTCGTATTTCTCGGCGTCGTGGTTCTGATCCGCTTTAGGCCGCAAGGCCTGTTCGCCCTCCGTGTGCGGCGAGGTTGACGATGGAGGGGCAGCGCAAGTACCCTATCTGGGCGAAACTGGTGGGATACGCGGCCTTCTGCGTCGCGGTTCTGGTGATCCCCGTTTTCGTCACGGATGATTATCTGCTCAACAAGATCGCACGGTATCTCGTGTTCGGCCTGGTTGCGATGGCTCTGTCGATCTCCTGGGGTTACGCAGGCATCCTGAATCTCGGCCAGGCCGTGAGTTTCGGCCTTGGCTCGTATTGCATGGCAATGGCGCTCAAGCTCCGCACCATCCCGATCCAAACCGGGGCCGAGGGATTGCCCGACTTCATGGTCTGGAACAACGTCAAGTCGCTGCCGTGGTTCTGGGAGCCGTTCCATTCCTATGGGTTCGCGATTGCGGCAGGCGTGCTAGTCCCGACCCTTCTGGCGCTGCTGATCGGCAACTTTGTCTTCCGTGCCAGGGTCACGGGCGTGTATGTCTCGATCATCACGCTCGCGCTGCTCGTCGTGATCAACCTCGTCGTCATCGACCGACAGCGCCTGACCGGAGGCTTCAACGGCCTCACCGACCTCGCACCGCTCGAGCTCTTCGGTGTGACGTTCGATCCCTACGCCCGTGCGACCTACAATCTCATAGCAGTGTCACTGGCCGCGGCGCTGTTCGTTGGTCTTGCCGTCGTGCATAGCAAGACAGGTTTGATCATGCAGGCAATCCGCGACGATGAAAACCGCGTCCGCTATTTCGGCTACGACGTTGCGGCGTATCAGACCTTTGCACTCTGCCTTTCTGCGGCCTTCGCTGGGTTCGCCGGGATGCTCTACACCCTCGTAATGGCGTTCGCATCGCCCACATTCCTCGCGGTGCCGCTGAGCCTTTCCATCGTGATCTGGTCGGCGGTCGGCGGGCGCGCGTCGCTGCTTGGGTCGGCGATGGGCGCGATCATTGTCACTGGCGTGCAAGGGAGTTTGTCAGATACCCCGGCGTTTTTGGAGACCTGGACGCTGATCATGGGCGCGCTGTTCATTATCGTCGTTCTGTTCCTGCCCCGAGGGCTGATCAGCTTGGTGGATCGAATTCCCTTGGGCAGCAGCGCGCGCCGGCGCGCTGCGGCGGCAAGCGACGCGGCGAGCAGGAGCGGCATCAATGCTGGCTAAAGCTACGGACGCTGTTGAGGCAATTATTGAGCTGCAGGATATCACCGTCGAGTTTGCGGGATTTGTCGCGATTGGGGGGCTTGACCTGAATGTACGCGAGGGAGAGCTGCGTTGTCTCATCGGGCCGAACGGCGCCGGCAAGACAACAGCGCTAGATGTCATTTGCGGGAAGGTCAAGCCAGCGTCAGGCAGGGTTGTGTTCGGGGGCCGAGAAATCACACGCCTTGAAGAGCACGAAATCGCGCGCCATGGGGTTGGACGGAAATTCCAGGTGCCGAGCGTATTCCGGGAGCTGACTGTACGGCAGAACATGGAGGTGGCGTTGTGCCGTGCGCCGGGGGTGCTCGGCAACCTCTTCCGGTTCGGTAATTCTGGTGCCAGCGAACAGCTGGAGAAGCTCGCTGAACTCGTTGGTCTCGAGGAGACAATGGACCATGCTGCAGGGGCGCTGTCGCATGGTCAGACTCAGTGGCTCGAGATTGCGCTGCTCCTCGCGCAGGATGCACGGCTGATCTTGATGGACGAGCCAACTGCTGGGATGACCGCCCATGAGACGACGAAGACCGCGGAGCTGTTTAACAGGCTCAAGGGGCGGCATACGCTGATCGTTGTCGAGCACGACATGGGGTTCATCAAGGAGATCAGCGACATAATCTCGGTGATGCACCAGGGGCGGCTGCTCGCCGAAGGGACCGTTGCAGAGATCGAGATCAATTCCGAGGTTCGTGCAGCGTATCTGGGCTCGGGGGGGATCAGCGGTGCTTGAGCTGGCTTCGGTAGACGCCTTCTATGGCAACATCCGCGCGCTGCAGGACGTCAGCCTTACAGTCGATACGGGCGAATTTCTGGCGGTTCTTGGCCGGAATGGGGTCGGAAAGACGACTCTATTGCGCGCGATCCTGGGGTTGATGGATCGGACCACCGGAAGTATCCGGTTGGATTCTCAAGAGATCGGTCGTTGGCGGACCGATCAGCGCGCCCGCGCTGGAATTGCTTATGTCCCGCAAGGTCGCGGGATTTTGCCGCGCTTCTCGGTTCTCGACAATTTGCGCTTCGGATTATTTGCGAACGCAAAAGGGCGGCGCGAGATTGACGAGACCGTGTTCGAATTCTTCCCGGCGCTCCGTGAGCACCTCTCGCGGTTGGGTGGGAATCTCTCGGGTGGGCAGCAACAGCAGTTGGCCATTGCCCGGGCGCTGATGGTTGAGCCGAAGGTGATGCTCTTAGACGAGCCAACGGAGGGCATACAGCCAAACATTGTCGAAGAGATCGAGCACATCATCGCGAGGATCAACGTCGAACGCGGTATAACCGTCATTCTTGTCGAGCAAAGCGTGAGTTTCGCACGAAGAGCCGCGCGACGCTTCGTCATTATGAACAAGGGGAGTGTGGCTGCTGCCGGACTGACGGCGCAGCTAGACGATGACCTTGTCCATCGCTACATGGCGGTTTGAGGCCGGCGTGGCGCGGCGTTGCGCCGGTGATAAGAGGACTGCATCTTAACGAGGAGGAGTGCGATGCTTCACGGAGATATTTCCAGCAGCGCCGATACTGTCGGTGTCGCCGTAGTAAACTACAAGATGCCGCGCCTGCATACCAAGGCAGAGGTTCTGGAGAACGCCCGAAAGATAGCCGACATGGTGGTCGGCATGAAGCAGGGTCTGCCGGGCATGGATCTCGTCGTGTTCCCCGAATATAGCACGCACGGGATTATGTATGACGCCAAGGAAATGTACGAGACTGCAGCAAGCGTGCCAGGCGAGGAGACCGAGATATTCGCCGAAGCGTGCCGCAAGGCGAAGGTCTGGGGCGTTTTTTCCCTCACTGGGGAGCGTCACGAGGAGCACCCCAACAAGGCGCCGTACAACACGCTCATCCTGATGAACGACAAGGGCGAGATCGTCCAGAAATATCGTAAGATCATGCCCTGGGTGCCGATCGAGGGCTGGTATCCGGGCAACTGCACCTTCGTGTCAGAGGGGCCGAAGGGCCTCAAGGTAAGCCTGATCATCTGCGATGACGGCAATTACCCCGAGATTTGGCGTGACTGCGCGATGAAGGGTGCTGAACTGCCAGGGGTACATGTATCCGGCCAAGGACCAGCAGGTGCTGATGGCAAAGGCGATGGCCTGGGCAAACAACACCTACGTCGCCGTGGCCAATGCCTCGGGGTTCGATGGCGTGTACTCCTATTTCGGGCACTCCGCCATCATCGGCTTCGATGGTCGCACGCTCGGCGAGTGCGGCGAAGAAGACTATGGCGTCCAGTATGCGCAACTCTCGAAGTCGCTGATCCGCGATGCGCGGCGGAACATGCAGTCCGAAAACCATCTCTTCAAGTTGCTACATCGCGGCTATACCGGCATGATCAACTCGCGCGAGGATGTGCGGGGAGAGGCTGCCTGCCCGTATGATTTCTACAAGAAGTGGATCACCGACCCAGAGGCGACCCGCGCCATGGTGGAGGCGATTACCCGTCCGACAGTCGGGACCGATGAATGTCCGATCGAGGGCATTCCGAACCAGAAGACTGCCGCTCACCGCTAATAGAGTGCCCCCGGCGTCGCGCGCGTGGCGCCGGGGGAATTGTTCGACCTCATCGGCCGCGCCCGGACCAGGCGCGCGCCAAGGACGGCCCCGCCATGGATCTTTCCGGCTACCTGATCGAGCACGAACCGTATTATCGGCCAGTCGCCGATGAGATCGCGCTGTTCGAGGCGGCCTATGCCGCGCGAATGCCGATGATGCTGAAAGGGCCGACGGGCTGCGGCAAGACGCGGTTTGTGGAGTACATGGCTTGGCGTCTGCGGCGGCCGCTGATAACGGTTGCCTGCCATGAGGACATGACTGCCTCAGATTTGGTCGGCCGATTCCTGCTTGATGCAAACGGTACTGTCTGGCACGATGGTCCATTGACGCTGGCTGTTAGAGCCGGCGCTATTTGCTACCTCGACGAGATCGTCGAGGCGCGCCAGGACACGACCGTCGTGATCCACCCACTCACGGATGACCGCCGTGTCCTGCCATTGGAAAAGCGGGGCGAGATCATCCCTGCCGATCCGGACTTCGAACTCGTCATCTCGTATAATCCTGGCTATCAGAGCGTCCTCAAAGATCTGAAGGAATCAACCAAGCAGCGCTTCGGTGCCATTGAGTTCAGCTATCCCGCAGCGGCTGTGGAGGCGGAGATCGTTTCGCACGAGGCCGGCATTGATCGGGCAGAGGCCGAGCGATTGGTAGCGATTGCCGAGCGCTCGCGGCGGCTGAGAGGACATGGGCTGGATGAAGGTGCTTCAACCCGCACGCTGATTTACGCAGGCCGGCTGATCGCGCGCGGCGTCGGGTTGGAGGCCGCATGCCAAGTGGCGCTCGTCCTGCCGATTACCGATGATCCGGATATCCGCGACGCGCTGACCGCTGCTGTCGCCGCGTCGGTGCCTGGATGAGCGAGCAAGCGAGCAGACCACTTCGCGACTCGCTCGCGGCTTTACTCACGGACCAGCCCGAGCTCGGGGCGTCCTTCGACCTTCTCTGGCGGCAGGCTGAGCGCGCCGTGCCGGCCAGCGCCCGCGCTTCCTGGCTCGCTGCTTGCAGCGACATCGCTCATGCGGGGCTCGGCGCCGCATGTCTGATCGCCTATCTGCGACAGGCGCCGGGATGTGCGAGCCTGCTCGGTGTCGGCCAGGCAATCGCGCTGGCCGGTGCCGCCATCC
>JAJYAH010000902.1 GCA_021779635.1 Pseudomonadota bacterium
CATCGTATCTTGCGCGGACATGCTTTGCTCCGGATGGAGGTTATCGCGATCACTTTTCCAACGCCTGATAGACCAGCGCTTTCAGCTCGGTCTGAATCCGTTCGCGCTGCGACGGCGACTGCATCATGCAGATCGTGAACATATCGTCCTTCGGATCGATGAAAAAGAAGGTACCGGCGACGCCGTCCCAGCGGTACTCGCCCAACGGCCACTCCGTATTCGCAGGCACCGCCGTACGCACGGCGAAGCCGAAACCGAAGCCGCTGGTTTCGCCCGGAAAGTAATAATCGTCGCGGGCGATTTTTGTCTCCGGCCCGATATGATCAGACGTCATGAGCGCGATGGTCTCGGGCTTGAGATAGCGCCTGCCTTCCAGGGTGCCGCCGTCGAGCAGCATCTGCGCGAAGCGTGCGTAATCCCCTATCGTCCCGACCATGCCCGCTCCGCCGGATTCCCAGCGGCGCGGCACTATCGGATCCTTGATTCCGGCAACCGGGTCTTTGAAGCGATCGGCAGGCAGAGGCTCGGCGACCCGCGGCCGTTTCGCGTCGTCGGCGACGTAGAAGGCGGTCTCCGTCATGCCGAGCGGATCGAGCAGCCGCCGCTTCTCGAATTGAAACAACGACAGCCCCGATACGACCTCGATGACGCGGCCGAGAACATCGGTGGAGTGACCGTAGTCCCACAGCGTTCCCGGCTGTTCGGCGAGCGGGAGTTTGGCAATACGCTCGGCGAACAAGGCATTGTCGAAATCGCCGTCGAACACGCTCGCGTAGAGTTTTCTTATCGGAGTGTCGCCGTAGAATCCGTAAGTCAGGCCCGAGGTGTGGCGCAGCAGGTCTTCAATCCTGATCGGGCGCTCGACCGGTTCGGCAATGAGCGCGGAGCCGCCGTTCGCATCGTGCTTCTCGACGCCGACCTTCACCCCGGCAAAGGCCGGAATGTATTTCGAAACAGGGTCGTCCAGCGACAGCTGGCCGTCATCGACCAGCATCATGGCGGCGACGGATGTAATCGCCTTCGACATCGAATAGAGCCGAAAGATCGTGTCGGCGGTCATCGGACGCCCGCTGTCGACGTCGCGCACGCCAAAACTTTCGAAAAGAACGGGTTGACCGTGCTGCTGGATCAAGACGACCGCGCCGGGAATCTTGCCGGTCGAGACCTCGTTGCGCATGTAATCGCCGACGCGCACCAGCCCCTGCGGCGAAAAACCCGTGGCGACGGGAAGTGGCGATTCCGCCCGGCTCGTATTGAAGGCGCTCGACGCCAATAGGAACGCGAGCGCCGCGGCGACGTTGGGCCGCGTGGAGCCGTCAGCCATCCATCGCTTCATCATTCTCCGCACCGCCCGGTGAATTGGCGGAGTTTAGCGGCCGGCTCAATCGGGACAAGGTGCGCCGTATTCGGCCATCGCCTGCGCATGTAGCGCGGCGCTCTCGTCTGAAAAGCAGCAGAAGATGACGCGGCTGACCGCGGGCGCCGCTTGCAACGCCTCGAGCGTGGTCGCAACCGCGATCCGCGACGCGCGATCAGCGGGAAAGCGATAGACGCCGGTGGAGATGGCGGGAAAAGCAACCGAGGCAGGGCCGTGGCTCTGGCACAGCTCGATCGCGCGGGCGTAGCACGAGGCGAGTGCCTGGTCTTTGCCGCGGCTCCCGTTGTGCCAAACCGGACCGACGGCATGAATCACATGCCGGGCAGGCAGCCGGTACGCCAAGGTGATTTTCGCCTCGCCGGTCGCGCAGCCACCGAGCGTGCGGCATTCGTCGAGCAGCTTTGGCCCCGCGGCCCGATGGATCGCGACATCGACCCCACCGCCACCGAGCAATGAGCTATTTGCGGCGTTGACGATGGCGTCAACGCGTAATGTCGTGATGTCGGCGACGATGACTTCCAGCCGCGCCGAACGTGCCAGCTGACGCGAAGCCAAGCTCAGGCGGCGGGTGCGCTCACCGTCACGCCCTTGTCGGCGAACAACTGCTGCAGTTCGCCGGCCTGGAACATCTCGCGGACGATGTCGCAGCCGCCGACGAATTCGCCCTTGACGTAAAGCTGCGGGATGGTCGGCCAGTTGGAGTAGGTCTTGATGCCGTTACGCAGTTCGGCGGACTCGAGGACGTTAAGACCCTTGTAGCCGACCCCGACGTGATCGAGAATTTGCACGACCTGCCCGGAGAAACCGCACTGCGGAAACTGCGGCGTTCCCTTCATGAACAGCACGACGTCGTTCGATTTCACTTCGTTCTCGATGAATTGCTCGATGCTCATATCCACTTCCTCTTGGAGGGCTCATTGCCCCCTCGCAGCTCAGACCTTCGGGCCCTCTGCCCGCTTAACCCGTTACTGCCATATATGTATCCCAAAGCGTTGTGCATCCAAAGCAAATTGGCGGGGAGCTGGCATGCACAGGCCTCCCTCCCGGTGGCAAACCGCCCCTCTCGGGGTAACAACCTCAAGGCCTTGGACCTTTCTCTGAATAAACCCATGGAGGCTTTTTTCCCTGACGGGAACCCCTATCTAGGGCAGGCTGTTCTTGGGGAACCCCTCCCGCCGACCGACGTTCTCCCCCGAACCGGAGACACCAGTGACGAAACCAGCATCCGCCGCGCTCGCCACCCCCAGCCTCTCATTTTTATTCTCCGATTCCGGAAACCTGTCCCAGGACTTGGCGGAAGCGTTTCTTGCAGTGCGAAACGAAACCGAGCGCCGCGCCTCCCCGCTGACGCCGGAGGATCAGCTGATCCAGTCGATGCCGGACGCGAGCCCGGCGAAATGGCACCGTGCCCATACCACCTGGTTCTTCGAGCAATTCCTGCTCGGCGAACACTGCCCGGGATACAAGCCGTTTCACCCCGACTACGCCTTCCTGTTCAATTCCTACTATGTCAGCGCCGG
>JAJYAH010000903.1 GCA_021779635.1 Pseudomonadota bacterium
GCCTGACCAAGAGTTTCGAAGAACTGCGCAAGCCAAAGATCGACGCCTGGAACAGAAATAAGGAAAACAGCCGGGCGTGGCTGGCACTGAATATGATGGCGGAAGCGCGCACGGGCTTTCGGGCGTTCAACGAAGGTCCGCGCAATGACCGGGAAATCGACTTCATCGCTCTTCGCCAACGTTTCGCGAAGGGTGAGCCTTGGAGCGAGGCGATGATCGAGGAACTGATCCCGAGGGCAGGGGGCCATTCGGCATGAGCAGCCCGTTGAAGGTTTGGTTCGACCGCGATGGACGCTTGCTCCGTCTCCGGCTGGATCGCCCCAAGGCCAATATTCTCGACGCGGCACTTGTCGGCGCAATCGAGGATGCCTTGGTTCAGCATGACAATGCCGCGGCGTTGCGCGGCATCATGATCGATGCGTCCGGCGGACATTTCAGCTTTGGCGCTTCGATCGAGGAGCATCTGCCGGATCGGTGCGCGGCGATGCTGGCCGGCTTCCACCGCTTGATCCTGCGGATATTTGCGTCGCAGGTGCCTGTCCTGATCGTGGTTCGCGGTCAGTGCCTTGGGGGTGGCCTTGAAATCGCCAGCGCCGGTCACCTGCTGTTCGCGGCCACCGATGCAAAATTCGGTCAGCCGGAAATTCAAATCGGCGTCTTCGCGCCGGCGGCGTCCTGTCTGTTGCCGGAACGCATCGGCCTTGCCGCGGCAGAGGATATGCTGCTTTCGGGCCGCTCGATCGGTGCGGTGGAAGCCTTCCGTATCGGTCTTCTGACCCAAATCGCCGACGATCCAGAAGCGGCCGCGCTGGATTATTTCGATCGGAACCTGGCCCCCAAGAGTGCGCAGTCCCTGCGTTTCGCAACCCGCGCCGCTCGGTTTGGCGCCGTTGAGCGGGTGACCGCGAAACTTGCTGCCATCGAAACAATCTACCTGGGCGAGTTGATGCAGACCGGCGACGCGGTCGAAGGGCTTCAGGCATTTCTCGAAAAACGCCCGGCACGTTGGAAGGATATTTGACATGCTCGATGTACCGCAAACCGCGACGGCGGGAATTATCCGGCGCTGCGAAGACCTGTTCGCCGACCTGAATTTCGAAACAGTACGGGCCTGGAAGGCGGAGCAGCCGGGACGCAAGGTTATCGGTTACATGCCCTATTACGTGCCGCGAGAAATTATTCATGCGGCGGGCGCTTTGCCGCTGGGTATCCTCGGCGGGGGCGACCAGCTCGAAGTCATTCACGGCGACGCATACTACCAGAGTTACATTTGCCGCATCCCGCGGTCCACGATCGAGCTGGGGGTGTCGGGCCGGATCGATTTTGTCGATGGCATGCTGTTTCCGTCAATTTGCGATGTCATTCGCAATCTGTCGGGTATGTGGAAGTTGATGTTTCCGAACGTCGGCTCACGCTATGTCGATCTGCCGCAGAATTTCGAGGATGACGTCGGCGGCGTATTTTACCGCGGCGAACTGAACGAAATCCGCGAGTGGCTGAGCGGTATCACTGGTAAACCCATCGCCGACGACGCCATCCGAGCGTCGATCGCGCTGTTCAACGAAAATCGCCGGCTGGTTCGGGAGGTCTATGCGCGCCGAACTCAGGAGCCGTGGAATGTGCCCTCGTCGGAGCTGTATTTACTGATGCGGGCTGGTCTTATTCTTCCGGTGGAAGACCACAACCTGCTGTTACGCGATTATCTCATCTCGGTGCGTGATCAACAGCGACCGGTCAAGGACTATTCCCGGGTTGTCGTGTCGGGTGCGTTCTGCGAGCAGCCGCCGTTGAACCTGGTGAAGTCGATCGAACTGTCGGGATGCTACATCGTCGATGACGACTTCATGCTCATCAATCGCTGGGAGAAATCCGATATCGCGATCGACGGCGATCCGCTTACCAATCTCGCCCGGGCCTTTCTGCATGACTCCAACTCCACGTCGCCGAAATATGAGCCGGATTTAGCCAAGAAAGGCCTTTATCTGGTCGAAAGCGTGCGAAAAAACCGCGCAGAAGGCGTGATCTTTGCGATGGCCAGCTTCTGCGACCCGGCGTTGCTCGACCGGCCGATGCTGCAGGACATTCTGAAGCAGCATGGAGTGCCGCAAATCGCCTTCAAATATGCCGAAAACTCCGGCCAGATGCAGCCCATCCGGGAGCAGGCTGGAACTTTCTCCGATTCTATCAAACTGTGGAGTGGAGCATGACCGTTTTCACGCGCCCCAAGACCAAGACGCCGGATATCATCAAGGATGCTTCGATGTCGAAGCAGAAGGAAATGATGAACCGTCATTATGAGCGTCTGTCGGATGCACCCGAGCGGGGCGAGAAAGTCGCGGCGACGTTCGTTCCGGGCAATCTGAACGAATTGCTGATGTGCTTCGACTTTGCGAATAATCTGCCGGAGGTGAATGCCATCCAGAGCGGGTTGCGCAAACAAAGCGGCGGCTACGTCATGGAAGCCGAAAAGAGCGGTCATTCCGAGGACGTCTGTACCTATGTCAAGTCCGATATCGGCATGATGGCCAAGGGCAATATCGGGCCCAATGGCCGGAAGTTGCCGGACCCGGACGTGCTGTTGCTGTCCTACACCGGCTGCTTCACGTTCATGAAGTGGTTCGAACTGCTTCGGCAGCAGTATAAATGCGAAACGATCATGTTTCATACGCCGTATATGGCGGATGGAAAAATGACCAAGGACATGATCCAGTACATGGTCAAACAGCTGAAGCAGGATGTTATCCCGAAGCTCGAAAAGGTATCGGGCGTCAAATTCGATATCGACCGGCTGCGCGAATACATGCGCAAATCCGCGCAGGCAGAGGACGACCTTGTCTGGGTGTTGCAAAGTGCCAAGACCAAGCCGTCGCCGATCGACGCCTATTTCGGC
>JAJYAH010000130.1 GCA_021779635.1 Pseudomonadota bacterium
ATCCGCAACATCGCCGAACATGCCGTGGTACCGGACAGCGACGACCCGTTGCGCAACACCCGCACCACGCGCGCGGGCTTTTTCGAACGGCTGTTCATCGCGCCTTATTATGTGAACTATCACCTCGAACATCATCTGCTGTTCTACGTCCCCTGTTACAACCTGCCGCGCGTTCATCGGATTCTCTCACGCGGTCCTCATGCTGCGCGGATGGAGGTGCAGCCGAATTATGCAGCCGTGTTGCGGCTTGCGACCGCGAAACCTGCCAGCGAGGACCGGCCTGGCGCGCTCGTGAGCAACGTTCGGCGTGCCCGTGCCGGCATCGCCGTCGATAACAACCAGGTTTCGTCCGGCTTCTAGCTGGTGCGTCTTTCTAGCGACAATGGCGATAGCCGCCACGGCGCGTGCATGGCTCGCTCCTCCCCTGCGTGCGCTCCATGGGTTTGCAAATCGACCCTCCGTCCCTCGGGAATCGAGAAGTTCTTTAAATAACGATGTTATTTTAAAATTGCGACGCGACCTATTTTTGGATAATCTTGGAACTGGAGCGCAGGCCGCGATACCGTCGCCGGGCTTAGCCATGTGGCGAGGCGGCGTTTTGCAGCCGGTGCAGAATCGTCAGGGCCAGGGAGAAGCGTCGATGTCGAAGGTGATTTATGAAAGAGACGGCCGCATCGGCCGCGTCACGCTCAATCGTCCGGATGTGCTCAATGCCATCGACGACGAACTGCCGGGAGCGCTCGCCGACTGCGTCGAGCGCGCCAATGCCGATCCCGGTGTCCACGTCATCATACTGTCGGGCGCCGGCCGGGCCTTTTGCGCCGGATACGACCTGACCGCCTACGCCCAGACCGCCGGCGCCAACAACATCACGCAGGACATGCCGTGGGATCCGATGAAGGACTATGCCTTCATGATGAAGAATACCGAATTGTTCATGAGCCTGTGGCGATCCTATCGTCCGGTGATCTGCAAGGTGCACGGATTCGCGGTCGCAGGCGGATCCGATATCGCGCTTTGCGCCGACACCATCGTGATGGCTGACGATGCCGAGATCGGCTACATGCCTACCCGCGTATGGGGATGCCCGACGACCGCGATGTGGGTCTATCGGATCGGACCGGAGCGGGCGAAGCGGATGCTGTTCACCGGCGACCGGATCAAGGGTCCCGAAGCGGAGAAGCTCGGGCTGGTGCTGAAATCGGTGGCGCCCGAGAAGCTTGACGCCGAAGTGGAAGCGCTCGCCGAGCGGATGGCCGGTGTCCCGGTCAATCAACTCATGATGCAAAAACTCATGGTCAACCAGGCCATCGAGGCGATGGGATTGAAGACCACGCAGATGATCGCCACGGTTTTCGACGGGATCACCCGCCATTCGCCGGAAGGGTTGAACTTCAAGCACCGCGCCGAGCAGGTCGGCTGGAAGGAAGCGGTCAGGAATCGCGACCAGGGCACGTGGGACTGGACGGAGAACCGGTCCATCAATCCCAGGCGCTAACCGCCGCCGTGCGTGAAGACGGCGTCACGCCAACACCGGAGCCAGAAGATTGCCGCGCATTGTTCAGGAGCCCGATGATCCCCGGGTGCGCGCCAGACAGGATGCGCTCAGGGATGCCCGGCGTCAGGTGATCATCGACGGCGCCCGCCGTGTGTTCGAGCGTGTCGGGCTTGAGGGCGCGTCGATCAGGATGATCGCCGCGGAGGCCGGCTGCACGACGGGGGCTATCTATCCATGGTTCGCCGGCAAGGAGGAGGTCTACGCAGCGATTCTCGCGGAATCGCTGGATCGTCTGGCGGCATTCCTTGCCAGGCGAATAGCACGCGAGTCGGACGTATTGGCGAAGGCGCGGGCTGGCGTTGAAGCATTTTATCGCTATTACCAGAAAAATCCGGACGAACTCTGGCTCGGCCTTTATCTTTTCCGCGCCAAAGGCGTCGAGCCGGTCGGACTGAAGCCGGAGCTCAACCGCGACCTCAATGCGCGACTGGCTTTTGCCTTCGGCCAGATCGCCGAAGCGATATCGGGCGCCGGCTTTGACGACCCCGACGGGCGTGCTGCCGACGGCATCTCCCACGCGAGCGGTTTGCTACTGTTGACAAACGCCGGCCGCATGAAGGTCTTCAGGTCGCGACCCGACGGACTGATGCTTCGCTACCTGGAGACCGCGTTGCCCGGATTCAAAGGCGACTGAGCCTCCGCCTGATCTCAAATTCTCTCAAAGTCACCATGACGGCCCAATCCGCCCGCAAAGCGCGCGGCGCCCGCGGCCCCTTCCTCGAAATGGGCCTCGACGCCGTTCGCCCATTCCCTGCGCAGCGCTTCGCGTAGCGGCACGCCATAGGTCTCCAGCACCGAGCGGCGATCGGCACGAACCGCAGCCTGGGGAAATCTCGCAATGTTGCGGGCCATCGCTTCGGCAGCGATGCGCGCGCCGCCCAATTCGACGACCTGTTCGCACATGCCGACACGCAGGGCCTCGGCCGCGGGCACCTTGCGGCCCGTCAGTATGATTTCCATCGCGCGGCCCTGGCCAACCAGCCTCGCCAGCCGCACGCTGCCGCCATCCAGCAACGGGATGCCCCAGCGCCGGCAATAGACGCCGAAATAGGCGCTCTCGGCCATCACGCGGATGTCGCACCACAGCGCGAGTTCCATACCACCGGCGACGGCAGGGCCTTCAACCGCGGCTATCACCGGCTTGGACAGTTCAAGGCGCGTCGGGCCAAGCGGCCCCCGAGGCGCAGGGTTTGCGCCGGTCGGAAACGCGAGACCTTCGACAACATCGTGCTGAAATTTTTGCCTATCGGAAAGCGTGCTCGCAAACTTCAGATCCCAGCCGGCGCAGAACGCACCGCCCTCGCCCCACAGCACCGCAACGCTGGCCGATTTGTCGGCATCGAACGCTTTGAAGGCCTCCACCAGCGCATCCGCGCTTGCCGGATCCATCGCATTGCGCGCCTCCTGAAACCGGCTGTGAACGATGGTCCATACCGCGCCGTTCTTCTCGATCCGCACCATCTGCTTTTCTCCCTCTGATCTTCAGTTCTGGGTTTTCTTGTCACCGTTGCCGCAATTCGCGGGCACGACCGGATCGCTCACCATCAGGGTGCCTGGCGCTGCGCCTCGACGCAGATATTGACGTTCTAACATCACGTGGATATTAATACATAACAACGTTATAATGTCAAGTATTCGATACCTTTCGACGACCGAACAAGGCCAAAGGCCCCGAAATGAATGACGATGTTTTAAGGACCCGGCGCCGGCAGGCGGTCGATACCGTCAAGCGCGAACTCATCAGGTCCGCGGCCAAGAAACTGTTCGCCGAAGCGGGGCTGGACGGCACGTCGGTACGCGAGATCGCGCGCCTCGCAGGCTATACGACGGGTGCGATCTACTTTCATTACGCCAACAAGGAGGAACTGTACGCCGACATTCTGCGCGACTCGCTCGACCGGTTGTTGATCAGCGTCAGCGCCGCCGTATCGGAAAAGGACTCTCCCGTCGAGGCTTTGTCCGGCGCCTTCCGTGCGTTTGTGAAATTCTATGATGGAAACCCGCGCGACTTCGATCTCGGATTGTATCTTCTCAGCGGCATCAAGCCTCGTGGTTTGACGCCGGCACTCAACTTCGAACTGAATACCAAGCTACTTGCGGTACTCGATCTCTATCGCGTGCATTTGGCGCGGGCGGGCCTTGATAAAGGCCGCCTGAATGTCGAGGTCGCCGGCCTGTTCGATGAAATGATCGGTTCGCTGGTCGCGGCTCACACCGGTCGCCTTCGTGTCATCGGCACAAACCTTTCCGATGTTGTCGACCACCACGTCGCCAATCTGGTTTTCAGGCTTAGCCAGGGCAACAAGCAGCGGCGCTGAGCGCCGGGCGACCTCGGGCGGCTTCGATCTATTGGCGGAGCATGATCAGCGGATCGGCGCTGTCCGGCACCCGCCGCCACTGCGCGTTGTCGTCGGCTTCAAAGCGCCAGACCTCGCCGCTGTTCGACATCAGCAGCAGTTCGCCGCGCTCCAGCCGCCACACCGTCGGCGCAAAGGCCGCGACTGCCGGATCGCAACGCGGCTTGAGAAATACCGCGAAATTGTCGGCGGTCGCCTCGGTGTTGGTCAGGGTCAGCCCGCAGATCGGCTGGCCGTTGCCGCGAACCATCGCCCAGTCGCCGATCATCTGGTCCATCGATTTCGCGAGCGAACGCGCGGCGACGAGGTTCTGCAGGATGTAGATGCCCTCGCCGGTTCGCATACCTTCGAAAATTCCGCTCTCTACCTCGGTAAAGTCGATCACCGGCTGCCCGGCGGCGTCCTGCAGCCGCACGATATCCAATCCCTTGATATTCCAGGCCGCGATGTCCTTGGTGAATGGCAGGGCCGCGGCACAGCCGGGTTCAAGTTCAAGCTTCAGGCCCTGCGGCGCGGATTCGCTCTTCAGCGTGACGACGCAGGTCTTGCTGCGTTCGGTGGTCGAGAGCTCCCATTGGCCGACCATGTCTTTTTTCAAGGTAGCGGCATCCTGCGTCCACGCCGGCGACGCGCAGACGACCGACGCCGACAGCGCCGCAAGCACGATGCCGGCGCGACCGCGTCTCATCAGCGTCCCTTTACGGGGGTCTCCGCGACCGGCGTCAGCGGAGGTTTCCCGGCAAACCAGGCTTTCAGATTATCGACCACCAATTGATCCATGGCATTCCGCGTCACCACCGAAGCCGAGCCGATGTGCGGAAGCAGCACCACATTCTGCATGGCGCGCAACTCGTCGGGCACGTTTGGTTCGTTGGCGAACACATCGAGCCCCGCCGCCAGGATGGTCCCCGACTTCAGCGCAGCGATCAGGGCGGGCTCATCGACCACCGACCCCCGCGCCACGTTGATCACGACGCCACGCGGCCCCAGCGCTTTCAGGACATCGGCATTGATCAGCTTGGCCGTCGCCGCGCCGCCAGGGACGATGACCACCAGCGTATCGACGGCCTTCGCCATCTCGATCAGGTCAGGATAATGCTTGTACGAAACGCCGGCCGCAGGATTGCGCGAATGATAAACCACAGGAACGCGCGCGGCATCGAGCCGGCGTCCGATCGCCTGGCCGATCCGGCCCATGCCGACCATCCCGACCTTGCGGTCGCGCAGCGAGCCGACGCTCAGGGGAAAGTTCTGCGTCCTCCACAAGCCGGAGCGCAGATAGCGATCGGCCTTGACGAACTCGCGCAAGGTGGCGATCAGGAGTCCCAAGGCGATATCCGCGACCTCTTCGGTCAGGACATCCGGCGTGTTGGTGACGACGATATTGTGCTCGCGTGCGTACTCGGCATCGATGTGATCGTAGCCGACGCCGAAGCTGGAGACGATCTCGAGCTTCGGAAACTGCGAAAGCGTCGCCCTGTCGCCCCGTACACTGTTGTAGGTGATCGCGGCGCCACGGATTTTCCCGGCAACGGCCGGGCTCAATCGCTCGAGGTCATGCTTGGTTTCAAAGGAATGCAGCACGAACTGGTCGGAAAAACCGTGGTCGACGATCGGCTTGCTCGGCCCATAGATCAGCAAATCGATCTTCTCGGAAGAAATATTCGCACCCACCATCAGCTTTCCTTTCCAAGCGCACTCTCATGCCAGCGCCGCAAGACCAGATGTGACGTTAGCGCCAGCAGTCCATAAATGACAATTCCAGCGGCGGAGAGCAACAACAACGCCGCGAACATTCTGGGAATGTTGAGACGGTAGCCGGATTCCGCGATTCGATAGGCCAACCCGGAACCGGCGCCGGCGGAACCGGCCGCGATCTCGGCGACCACGGCGCCGATCAGCGACAGGCCACCCGCGATCCGCAATCCGCCGAGGATGAACGGCAGCGCGGAAGGTAATTTGAGATATCGCAGGGTCTGCAATCGCGACGCGCCATAAAGTTGAAACAGACCGGCCAGATTGCGATCCACCGAATTCAGGCCGAGCGTGGTGTTGGACAGCACCGGAAAGAATCCGACGATCCAGGCACAGACAATGACCGCGGTCTGCTGCGGCAGGTAGATCAGCAGCAGCGGCGCGATCGCAATGACCGGAGTGACCTGCAGGATCACCGCATAGGGAAACAGGGAATATTCCAGCCATTTCGATTGATTGAACAACAGCGCCAGCGCCACGCCGCCGATGGCGGCCGCAACGAAGCCCTCGAGCGTCGTCTGCAAGGTGGTCAGCAGCGATCGCGACAGCACCGGCCAATCGTGAACCAGCGTTCGGAAAACCGCACCCGGTCCGGGCAACACATAGGGCGGAATATCATTTGCGCGCACCACGAGGTCCCATGCCGCGATCCCGAGCGCGAGCACGACGACGGGAAGCAGAATTCGCACGAGGCGCTCGGCGCCGCTGTCCGACGCGCCTTGCTCTGCAGATAATGGCGGGGTTTGCAACGAACTCATGAACCGGGCTGCTTCTGGCGCGACGGTGTCAGCGCGTTCGAGACCTTGCGGCAATAGCCGGCATAATCGGCCGAGGTACGAAAATCCTCACCCCGCGGCTCGGCGGCGTCGATGCGAAACTCGGCGCCGATGCGTCCAGGCCGCGATGTCATCACGATCACGCGTTGCGACAAATATACCGATTCAAACACCGAATGCGTGACGAATATAACCGTCTTGCGCAGATTGCGCCACAGCGAGAGCAGATCGTTGTTCAGCCGGAAACGGGTGATTTCGTCAAGCGCGGCGAACGGCTCATCCATCAGCAGGATGTCCGGATCCGTGACCAGAGCGCGGGCAAGCGAGACCCGCATCTTCATGCCGCCCGATAATTCGCGCGGGTAAGCGTCGGCGAATTCGGCTAGCCCGACCTGCGCCAGCGCCTCGCCGACGCGCGTATTCGCCTCCGCGGCCGGAGCACGCGCCAGTTTCAGGGGCAATCGCACGTTCTCCCGCACGCTGGTCCATGGCATCAGGGTCGGCTCCTGAAAAACGAAGCCGATGGCACGCCCTGCGCGCGCCTGACCGTGAGGTTGAGAAATGCCGATGCTCCCGGAGGTCGGTGCGTTGAGGCCCGCAATCAGGCGCAGGGCCGTTGATTTCCCGCAACCCGACGGTCCAAGCAACGACACGAACTCGCCTTTGCCAACTTCCAGATCGAACGGCCCCAGCGCCGTCACGCCGTTGTCATAGACCTTGGTGACGCCACGAAGGCTTACCGCGAGGCGTGTGCTAATTTGGGATACGGCTGTGGAATCGGCCATTACGTCTCTGGTTCTTGCAGTTCTTATCTATTTCTTGGGTCGCAAATCCAGGCCGACGCCCTTATTGACAAAGCGAAGCGTGTAGGTTTTCCGGAAGTCGATGTCGCCGCGGACCACGCCCGCGCGCACCATCTTGTCGAAAAAGCTGGTAGCCCGTGCATCGGTCATGGCGCCGATGCCGTCGCGCAAGGTGTCGCCGGAATCGACAATTCCATATTCCTTCATCTTGGCAACGGAATAGGCCAACAACTCGTCGGTCATTTCCGGATTGAGCTTCTTGATCATCGCGTTGCCTGGCGCGTTGTCGCCGTACAGATAATGGTACCAACCGACGATCGAGGCATCGACGAAACGCTGAACCAGATCCGGCTTTTTGTCGACAATTTCCCGGCGCGTCTCGATCAAGGTGGAGTAGGTATTGAAACCATAATCCGCCAGCAGGATGACTCCCGGCTTGAACTTGGCGGTTTGCTCGATCGCAAACGGCTCCGAGGTGACATAGCCCTGCATCGCGCTCTGCTTGTCGGCGAGGAACGGCTGCGCATTGAACGTATAGGGTTTGACCTTTTCCTCGCTGAATCCGTATTCAGACTTCAGCCATTGAAAATAGGTTGAGATACCTTCCTTGGATACAAACAGCGTCAGCGGCTTGAGGTCTTCCAGCCTGGCAATCTTGGATTCCGGATGCGTCACAAAGACCTGCGGATCCTTCTGGAAGATGGCGGCGACCGCCACCACCGGCACGTTATTCGCAGCCGCATCGAACGACTGCAGGGTGTTTGCGCTCATGAAGAAATCGATCTTGCCGGCGATCAGCAGCATGCGATTGTTTTCGTTGGGGCCACCTGGCACGATGGTGACGTCCAGTCCGTAACTCTTGTAGGTGCCGTCGGCCAGCGCCTGGAAAAATCCACCGTGCTCCGCCTCCGGGACCCAGTTGGTTCCGAACGAGACCTTGTCCAGCGTGGTCTGGGCCGCTGCGGGCGAGATCGCCATCAGAACGACCATCAAGCCGGCCGTTAACGCTCGCGTCAAAAGAAGCGGGTTCATGATTGGACTCCGTCGATCGTTCTGGCCCATGATAGGAACTCCCTGCTGACCCGGACGTAGCTGACGTGTTCGCCGGGATTGAATGCAAGCTATCTTGCAAATCGGCCTAAAGAAACGTTTCGCTCGATGACATCAATGTTTCCTCCCCGCGACTGGATCGACATTCACTGGCCGGACATTTCCGGAGCCGAGCCGGCGCGATGGATCGCAGTCCTGCCGTTGGCGGCGACCGAGCAGCACGGTCCGCATTTGCCTGTCGGCACCGACATCATGATAGCACGGGCCTATCTCGCACGGGTGCGCGAGCTCCTCGCCGATACCATTCCCGTGACGTTCCTTCCGCTTCAGCCGGTCGGGATTTCTACCGAGCATATCGACTATCCGGGCACGCTGACGCTGCCCACCGAGGTTGCGCTGCAGGGCTGGATGGCGCTCGGGACCAGCGTCGCACGCGCAGGCGTCAAGAAGCTGGTGATGGTGACGAGTCACGGCGGCAACAGTGCGGCCATGAGCCTTGTCGCACAGGATTTGCGCGCGAAATACGGGCTTCTCGTTGTCAGCACGGGGTGGGCCCGCTTCGGCGCGCCGGAGGGATTGTTTTCTGCGGAAGAATTGCGCCATGGCATTCACGGCGGCGCCGTCGAGACATCGATCATGCTGGCGCGCTACCCTGAGCAGGTCCGCAACGAAGCGATCGCGGATTTTCGTCCCGCGAGCATCGCGATGGAGAAGGATCATCGCTGGCTGGCGGCGCACCGGCCAGCGCCGTTCGCGTGGCAGACCCAGGATCTTCACGCAAGCGGGGCCGCCGGCGATGCCACGCAGGCCTCCGCGGAAAAAGGCCATCGTCTGCTCGATCACGGCGCCCGGGCATTCTGTGAATTGCTGGCTGATGTCGATAGATTCGATCCGGCAATGCTTTCGTCCGGCCCGAAGAGCTGAGACCTGCTCGGTTAGGCATCTGTAATCGCAGCCAGAATATGACAGCTCGCCGCCTGTCATTGACATAGTATAGGGGGGTACCCTATATCTAGCATCATGACACACACGATCAGAGAGAAGAAGAAGCTGCTTGCCCGGATAGGCCGCATTCGGGGCCAGGTTGAAGCGATCGAGCGGGCGTTGTCCGAAGAGGCGGGATGCGAGCGCATCATGCACATGATCGCGGGCATACGCGGCGGCGTTGCCGGCCTGATGGCGGAGGTGGTCGAGGATCACATTCGCACCCATCTCGTCGACCCCGACAGGAATCCCGGTGCGCTTAACGCCGAGGCCGCGGATCAACTCATCGAAGTGATCCACACCTATTTGAAGTGAGAACAACCATGACCGATGTCTCCAAGCTTGCGCGGCACGATCACGTCTTTCTGGGCGAAGACCACGAGAAAGCCGAACGCCGAACCTGGGCAGTGATCATCCTTTGCAGCGTCATGATGATCGCCGAAATCGTCGGTGGTGCTCTATTCGGCTCGTTGGCGCTTATTGCCGACGGATTGCACATGTCGACGCATGCCGGTGCACTGCTGCTGGCCGCGCTGGCTTACACCTATGCCCGCAAATATGCCAACGATCGCAGGTTCACCTTCGGTACCGGCAAATTCGGTGACCTGGCGGGATACACCAGCGCCATCGTTCTTGCGATGATTGCCCTGCTGATCGGTTATGAAGCGGTATCGCGGCTGCTCAATCCGGTGGCCATCAGCTTCAACGAGGCGATCCCGATCGCGGTGCTTGGTCTGGCGGTGAACATCGCCAGCGCGTGGCTGTTGGCCGGTGGACATCATCACGGTCACAACCATGATCACCCGCATGGCCACGACCATCATCATGGCGAGGAGCCTCATCGCATTGAACTCGGCACCGGCGCCATCGAAATCGAGGTCTTTGAAGACAATGTGCCGCCCCGCTTCCGCGTAAAGGCCGAAATGGCTGTGCTGCCGGCGGCTTCCGACGTCACCAT
Organism: Pseudomonadota bacterium; assembly: GCA_021779635.1. Next base: position 10,242 of record JAJYAH010000130.1, read on the forward strand.
CGAGACCGTCCGGCCGGATGGCAGCCGCCAGTTATTTCAGTTCGAGGATCGGCAAGGATATCTGGAGTCGCGCGGCGAAATTCCGGAACCGCATGCCTTTGTTGCCACAGTCCGCGTCGCGCACGGGGCGCAGCAACAGGACCACCGACTTGAATTCGAAGAGCACGATCATGATGCTGCGCACGGCGGGTATCACCGCGACAACAATATGCGGGCCGCCATCGTTCACGTCCTGGCCGATGCCGGCGTCTCCATCCTGGTCATTGTCGGGCTGCTGCTGGCGCGCGCGTTCGGCTGGCTCTGGATGGACCCGCTTGCCGGCTTGATCGGCGCGCTCGTCATCGCAAACTGGTCGGTCGGACTGCTGCGCGATACCGGTGGCATCCTGCTCGATCGAACGCCGGATCCGCGCATGGCCGAGAGAGTCCGTGTGGCCATCGAAAGCGACGGAGATCAAGTCACCGACCTGCATCTTTGGCGGCTTGGCCCCGGACATCTCGGCGCGATCGTCTCTGTCGCAACCAGCGGCACGCGCCAGGCGGCATATTACCGGCAGCGATTGGCCCGATTCGCCGGTTTGTCCCATGTGACCGTGGAGGTCCAGCACTTCCATCAAGCCAACGGCTAGCGCTCTGCCGCCGGTCACACGCTACAAATATTTTGCGATCAGCCTGAAGTCCCTGAGCGCGGCCCGGCCTTTGGAGCCCGCCGCCTTGAAGGAACGTTCGAGGCCATGGCTGATATGATCGTGAATCAATGCCTTTTTGGCATTCTCGATCGCGCTCTCCACGGCCTGCAATTGTTGCGCGATCTGGGCGCAGGGCCGGCCCTGTTCGATCATCTCGATAATCGTTTCGAGATGGCCATTGGCACGCTTGAGACGTCGGGCAATCGCGGAATGTGGGTGATCCAGCATGGTCATCTCCTATCCTCCTGGCAGGATAACACGATCCTCCCGGGAGGATAGATAAAACGGCTTGACACCGGTAAGAGGCGGGCGTATCCGCCAATCGTTGCGCGGAACATCTCGTTTCGGGCAAACCTTGAACCCTCACGAAGAGCACATGGGCAGTATCACCTTTGGCAACGCCAATCCGACGATAGCGATCGGACCGGCGCTGCCGCCAGATATCAATCGCGACGGCCTTGGCCGCGTGAGGGTTGTGGTCGCAACGAGCTGACCGCCTGCCGCTCACTGGCCTGCCGCGCCAAGCGGAAGTGGAAGTGAGCGATGTTCGCAAGACTCGCAGAATTCCGGCTTGTTCGGTCACGGCGCATCGCGCCGGGGCCGCATGCAGCCATCACGCATTGCAATGACAACCTGTCAGGTTTTCGCCGCCCGGCAGCAACGGGCAGGCGCCGGTCGCCAACCCCGGTGCTCGCCTGTCATTGGTTCAATCACAACGGCCGGCTGGAATGCCGCTGGCAGGCCGAGACCAATGACGCGCCAACCGACGCTTTCGATGAACACCACGCGACGGGTCGCTCCTGCGGCGGGTCGTCGATGCAACCGCGCGGCTGCGGCCTGGCGCTGACCGGATAGAGGAAGGACCAGCATGGACGAAGGACCTAGTTGTCCCGCCACGCACCGGTCCGGTGCTGTGCCGGGAACCCCTTTCGCAAGGACGCGATCCAAGCCGGTCGAGGTGGCGTGAGCATCTAGCTCCTTCGCTCACCTCGTGCCGTGGCTTGCCGGCATTGAGGTGACTACGGAGGCAGAGATGACCGACTACATCAAACTTTCCGATTCCAATCTTTCCGATTTTCCAGCGGATGCGTCTCGCGGCGACCGGACGCATCGCCGGACCGTTCGCAGGAGCGATGGATCGCGCCGGCCCGATATCGCCGGAGCCCGCGCGCTTGAGCCAGTTGTTCAAAGCGCCTTGGGCATCGTGCGCGAAAGCGCCAGCCT
>JAJYAH010000904.1 GCA_021779635.1 Pseudomonadota bacterium
TGAAGGCTGTATTCACGACGATACGTGAAAAACTCCGGGAAACGCCCGGCGCGTATGACAATATGGAAAAGATGTTCGGGTATCTCGCAGGGGTCAAAAGCATACGCGACATCATCGAAAACGATGCGCGCGCCGGGCGGCATGCCGCCCTGCGTGGCCCAGTCGTTCAGTGCGATTACGGTGCTCTTGCGACTGAGTTGGAGCGCGAGCACGTTGTTGACTGATGCAAGCGCGCTGATCGTGCCGAGGTAGAGGCTGGCAAGAACAACGCAAGCGGCTGCGATTTGACGTGATGCCCGCGCGAACAATGGGGAAAGAATGCACTGTAGCCATGCGATGACGCAATCCAATGCAAGGATGGCCGTTAGAGCGAGCGCCAACAGTAGGTAGCCCAGAACGAACCAGAGTTTGCCGAGAACGCCGTAGTAGGCAACCTGGGACAACGAAAGTATTGCGGCCAGCCAATGCGCACGCCGCCGTGACGTCGAGATGCCGCAGAGGAACGCACGCATCAAGCCCGCCAAGGCCAGGACCGAACCGAGCGGGCCGATATAGGTATAGATAGCCTTCATCCAATCCCAGAATGAGACCGTCCCAAAAGGTCCGCCCGACGCCCCGACGATCCGCCATTGCGCGAGCCAAGAGTTGAAATAGTATCCTGTGATAACGGCATAAGGATTTGTCCCGATCCAGCCGACCACGGCGGCTCCGCCGAGGATCGCTACCCGGTGCACAATGACCTTTATGTTCCATTCCGGAAGACCTGCCGCGCGAATCCCCAAGAACAGCGCGGCGATGGCCATCGGAACCGTCCATGGTCCTCCAAATTTCGTTCCCTGAACGACGCCACACATCAGGCCAAGCCCGGCGAGGCTTGAGCTGAGCCCATCGTTCGAATGACGCAACGCGAGCCCAAGTGCCAACAGCCCAAAATATATCTGGAGCGTGTCCGGATGAATTATCGTCGTGTAATAGATGAAATTGCTGTCAGTAAGCAGAACCAGGCACGACAAGACGCCGACGATGACGCCCGCATGTTTCCTGCCAAAATTGTAGACGAAAAGCAGGCTCATCAATGCGGCGAGCGTCGCTATGGTCCTGAGGATGATGGGAGCGGTTGGAAAGGCAGGGAGTCCGATCAAGCGCGCAGTCGCATAGAAGGGCAGGGCGATATCGAACATCACCCCTCCATAATAAATGATATTGGCATAACGGAGCGTCCCCCAATATGCCGGCACTTTGTTGTAGGCCCCTGCTGTCGGATCCAGATAATTAGCCGGATTGCCAAAAGGTTTGGCGATTGTGCCGTCGAGGGCCATCGTCATCCACGGCTCATCATTGACGAAAGCTGCCAGCAATTGAGGATTATCGGCGTTACGCGGAATGAGGGGGCCGAACAAGATCAAGCTCAGAAGGAGAATCGGTACGACGTATCGATCGAGACGCGCATAGTCGATGATGACTTCCTTTATGATCCGAATAGGAAGTACTGCCCAAGCCAAGGTACCTTGCAAGCTTTCTCTCCGCATATCGCCGAATTACGCTAGGCGATATTCGATCTAATGATCAAGGCTCTGACGACCCCGATCGGAGGCTCTGGAGGAGTTCATTCAGCGATGCTGTGCAAGGGCAGCGCGTTCGGTGTTTGCACGTGATCTACACCGAGGCGCCGGCGATGGTGGACACGTTTACCCGGCGCTGGAGCGTACCTTCCTCTCGACTGACGAGATTGGCATTTGGAAGGCCCTGTATTGGCGATGCGGAGCTTGCACCATCCGTCGCATCCTGGATGGGCCGGCATGCTCGACGTCTCTCTGACCACGTGACGCGCGACCGACGCCAAGCGCCACTGCCGCGCCTAGGCTCGCTCTTTCGGCACGTAATCGCCCGGCACGCATTTGATCCGGCTGACCCACCATTGATCGCCGCGGTAGATCGAACGCTCTTTCCAGTCGGCAAGCGCGGGCTGTGAAAGGATGCAGGACTGCATCGGCATCTCGTCCTGGACGACGATGACTTCCCGACAGACGAGATCCGGCAAGGTGCCGACGGACTGCGTGATGAAGGCATCCAGCGTGTGGCACATCACGGCGACGACGGTGATTTGCATGCGTTGGCGCTCCGGTTGCGCAACCACGTCCTGCCTTCGATAATAGAGGGCCGGGCAATTAGCCAATGTGATGCGGTTCACAAACGGCGGTCTTTTTGTCGACCCTCGACGGCCCGACGGCGTTGACCTGCTCGGCCGCGGGCGAGCGTGACCTGCATCACGGCGGGTGGCCCGAAGCGTGACTAACCTCCGGCCCCAGGATGACAGGCAACCGCGCCGCAGCCGGCGCAACATTGGAGGCAATCATGAGCAAGCAAAACAGCATTATCCAGCCGGTGGCCGACGGCCGATCCCGACCGATCGAGCTGAGCCAGCAACAACTCGACAATGTAGCGGGCGGAACGAAGTCAACCGATCTCGCGAGTCCCAACCTGTTTGCTCAGTGCTGCACCGGCAAACACATACCGCACGGCAACGTGACTGCCTCCTGAGCACGCCGCTTCCATTGCGGAAGCGGTCGGCGGCGAGGCTGCGCTCAATGCCGGGCGCCTGACAGTCGCGTCACGCGGCGGATCATGCTGAACCAAATTGGTCCCCGCCGCCTGCCGCGCTGGCTTAGCCGATCCGCTTCAAATATCAGAATGGCTGGACCCGATCGGATTGCTCGGCAGTCCGTTTGCCTTCGGTGATTTTGAACGTGGTTTTCCCAATGAACCGCCCCGGGATTGCCGGAGGCTATTTTGTTTGAGTCACGCCGCCACGGCGGTTTCAGCCATCATGGCGTAGTATCGTTCTTCGGCTTCAGCCGGCGGGATGTTGCCGATAGGCTCCAGC
>JAJYAH010000905.1 GCA_021779635.1 Pseudomonadota bacterium
GGCGGACTTCGAATTTCAAAGATGAATTCGCGGAAACTCGATGTAAGCGTTTATGAAGGCGCCGGATTTAGGGCCCTACCGCAATACGTGTCAGCACTCTCGCCATTGCTGAAATCGAAAGGACGTGCAGCCCGGCCAATGACATGGCGCCTTCTTTGGGCCTCTCCGTCAGCGCCGCGGGTGCCTAGGATGTGAATGGCCTATCTTTGCTTACCCGTTCGGTCCGCGCTTGGAAACGACCATAAAATAGAAAGCGGCAATGCCAGTCGGCCCGGCCCGAAAGAAAGTGTCTGTTCGCCTAGATAGATGACAAACGCCGTTCCCTTGTAGGACCGGCCTGGCCCGTCAGTGAGAAACCAGTCGAGATGCCGGAAATCGTTCGCCGTGACGGACGTTGATGCTTTTATTTCGAACAGAGCCAGCAAGCGTCCGGGCGCTTGCGCAACAATGTCAACTTCGCGGGGGGCTAAGCGCCAATGGTATAGCTCCCAGTGGTGGTCCAAGAAGGGGAGCGATTTTTCGAGTTCGCAGAAGACAAAACTCTCCAGGATATGACCCAGCGCAACAGGATCGGCGCCGACACCAAAGCTCTTGCTGTCGTCGCCGCGCAGAGCCGTCGCGCAGCCCATGTCCATAAAATGCAGTTTCGGGGACCTCACCTCTTTGCGGGCACCCGAGGCCGTCCATGCTCCGAGGCGGTGGACGATTCCAAGGCGCACAAGAACGTCGAGATAGGTGTTGACGGTCTCTTTTCGTGCGCCAAGCGCGCTACAGAGGCTTGTGACATTGAGTTCCTCGGCGGTGCGATGGGCGAGTTGAGTTATCATCCGCCGCAGGGCATCGGGCCGACGTACCTCGGCGACCGGCGCAACATCCCGCTCTACGATGCTGTCGATATAAGAGGCGTAGCGTCCCATACGATCACGATCACGGAGCGGCCGAATTTCCGGGAACCCGCCACGCACGACAAGCTCAACAGCATCCGATCTTTGAAATGATGCCGGCGATGGAAGGTGTCGGGCGAGCGCGCTTGGCTCGACACCGACAGCATCGAGCAATCGGCATGGCCCCTTACGCATGATTTCCGCAGCGCTCAAGGGGCGCAGCGTCAAGGTCGAGACGCGGCCTGCCAAACTATCGAGGGCCTTTGGCGTCGTGAAGACGTTCGAGGAGCCGGTCAGCACAAACTGGCCAGGGCGCCGGTCTCTGTCCACAATTCGCTTCAGGGCGAGCGTAATTTGGGGTAGGCGCTGGACTTCGTCGATGACGATTGGCAACTCGGTTGGCCGGGTTTCCACGGACAGAGTGTGGAGCTGGCCATAGGGATCAAGCGCTAAGGAGGCAAGGAGGGTCTCGTCGTCGAGGTCGAGATAGCGGGCGGCTTCAACCATGTCCCTGACGAGTGTCGTCTTGCCCGCTTGCCGAGGGCCAACAATGTTGATGACGCGCGTTGTGCGCAAGGTGCGGGCGACGTTTTCGGCGAGGTGACGGGGAATAATGTCCATCGGCCGTTCACCCGAAAAGCGTTAGCTGATCTGAAAAAGCGCTATTAACTATCTAGAAAATTGGCTATTAGTCAACAAGAAATTTGGCTATTAAGCCGAAGTTCCAGCCATCTGTGAACCCATTGGAGTGGACAACTCTTTGATCCTGAAAACCGCCGTTGGTCAGCGCCGCACCTTGGGGCGGTTCGATTTTTCGCGTTTTGGTTGCATCAGATAGGCGCGAGGCGGGGCGGAGCCCGCAGCGAGCGGCCTTTCAGGAAGGCCTGGAAGGCGCGCGACAGGACCGCGCGGCATTTTCGGAGTGACGTCAACTGCTCCGCATTTTCGACCAGGCCGCGCAAGAAGACGGCGACGGCTGCGAGCGTCTTGGCGGCTGACTTGGCCTTTGCATGCGAACTGGTCACACGGATCGTCGTCTGCCGCGCGTGCCGCGTCCGCGTGGCGATGGCGGAGAGAAACTCGGCCCTGCATCCCCAGACCATTCTGGCGCTCGATTTTCTCGGTGCGCCACTCACCGCGCCTTTCGGCGCACCGATGCGGCTGCGCATTCCAACCAAGCTTGGCTACAAGAACCCGAAATCCATTGTCGCCATGGGCGTCACCAACGTCTTCCCGAGCGGCTACTGGGTCCGTCAGGGTTATAACTGGTTTGGCGGCTCCTGAGCGGCCGTGGTTACAGCGGCGGCGCTCGGCTATTACGCCCATCTGCACGCCGATGATGACTACACCAAGGACAGCGAGCCGCCCTCTACGGCACTGATCCCAAGACCGGCGAACGCCTATTCTCCAAGCGGCGTCCAGCCATCGAAGAGGCGGCCCGCACCCATGGCTAGCGCACGCCCAAGGGCATGGAGCTGGCCACGCGGCGCACCCACCGCGCCAAGGGCTCAGTTAAACCCGATAAGCTGTTCAAATCCTGGCAGGCCGAAGCCCGATCCAGCAGGCATCGGCCTCGCCTGTGTCGTCATCCACGACTGTTGCAGGTAGATCGGCGCAATCGGCGCTGGCGCGCACGGCGTCTGTTCCCGCGCCCGCTGCTGTGCTCGGCGCCCTCGACGGGCAGCTCGGCGCCGCTCTCCAAGCCCTGGATGCTCCCGCCGGTAGACCAGGCATTCGCATCAAGCTCCGTGAGCGGGGGCACGAACGCGACCGAACTCATACGACCAGCTCGCGCCATCGCTCCGGTCCCAAACCCTTATCCGGCGGGGCACCGGAGCACCCGCCAGGATCGGATTGACGGCGGACTTCGCATTTCAAAGATGAATTCGCGGAAACTCGATGTAAGCGTTTATGAAGGCGCCGGATTTAGGGCCCTACCGCAATACGTGTCAGCACTCTCGCCATTGCTGAAATCGAAAGGACGTGCAGCCCGGCCA
>JAJYAH010000131.1 GCA_021779635.1 Pseudomonadota bacterium
CCTCCGATCTGCCAATGCTGAATCGCGCCCGGCATGATGAATCCGCATCATGCTCGCCAGGCACGCAGCGACGTCGGCAGGGAAAGACATGCTTCATCTCGGGAAATCCGCAGGCACAGGCGAATTCGAGCGTTCTTCGGCGAGACCGCCACACGCATCATCCACGAGGTCAAAAGCGTCAACAGCGTCGTCTATCATGTGAGGTCAAGAACGCCCGCGATGGTCGAGTGAGAGCGCGGGGTAAGGATCCGTCCCCCGACGGTCACTACGACCAAAAAAGCGCTTTGCCCTCCAATGCATCCCAGCTTGTAGGCAGGATTGAACCGCGGAAGCCGCTTTTTCCAGCCTGACGACTCGCGACCCGCTTAGTCCCAACGAGACTAGCGCACGCTCCACAAGGATTGGCAAAAGAAAGAAAATCATAGACCAAAGGTAGTAAAAATTTTAAACCTCGCCTAAGGCGTTAACCGTCGTAAACGCGATAGGGGGAGATATTGGATTCTGCTAAGGCGAGGGAGTGGGAAGATCGATTTCGGGGAAAGAAACTTGAGTCCTGGACGATCGAGAAGCTAATCGACCACGGCAAGTCCGCGGCAGTGTTTCGTGCATCAGGTGAAACGGGCTTGGTCGCGCTGAAAATTTTTGATGATGAAATCATCCAGCGTTATGGCGATGCGACGCAACTTGGTCGTATTAATCGCGAGCTGTCGTTAGTTGGAAAGCATCACTCGAACATGGTTCGTATTCTAGGCGGCGGTGTAGACGCTGAGAGCAAGAATCATTTTATAGTCATGGAGTTTTTGAACGGGCCCAGTCTGAACAAATGTCTGGCAAGCATACCAGAAGCAAACATTCCGAGCCTGATAGAGCAGCTGGTATCAGCGTGCGAGTTCTTGGAGTCAATGAACTTAGCGCATCGAGACATCAAGCCAGCTAATATTATCATTCTCGAAAATTTCAGCAAGCTAGTGCTTCTGGATTTCGGCGTGTTGAAGCCAATAGGTGAGGCTGGTGTAACTGACGTTGATGGCCAGCGTCTGTTTGTTGGTACTTTGCAATACAGCTCTCCGGAGTTCTTGCTGCGAGATGAGGCAAATGATGTAGGCGGTTGGCGAGCTCTTTCGATCTACCAAGTTGGCGCGGTACTGCACGATCTCATTATGCGCCGGCCAATTTTTGAGGAATTCGTCAATCCATACGCCGTTTTGGTCAACGCGGTGCAACGAGAGCTCCCAAATGTGGCTAGCGAAACTGCTCCATCATATTTGGTAGACGCCTGTCGCATGGCGTTGGTGAAAGACCCGGCTAAGCGGTTAAGCCTTGTCAATTGGGACTCGTTCCGACCCCCAAACCCTGCGCAAGCTGCAGAGGAGGCTCGCAAACGCGTTGGTCGGCGAATCTTGTTTGCCAAATCTGAGAAAGCTCCCGCGCAGGCGAAAGATGCTGCCGCAGTCGGAGACCTTCTCAATACGGTTATTGAAGGGTTGAAGATCGAGGCTAGACGAATACGGCAAGCGAATGCGTCTTTGATTCCACCAATCGAAGTGACAAGACCGGGACGACGGGGTCCGGCGCTCTTGATTCAACTGAAGCCATCTGAAAGCTTGCAGCTCGCGCGGGGAATAAAGCTGAAAGTTGCTGTCGAAGTTGTCGATGTAGATGCGCAGGCGATCACTGTGTGCATCGCAGCGGCAGCCGGCACGCAGGCGATGGACGACGTTCCTCTCTTAGAGGTGTTTAAAGGACCCTATAGCTCCAACGCGATAGGTGATCGAATTGAGGCGGCTTTATTCTTGTGCCTGGATCAAGCGCAACGAGGATGCGAGGGGCCGCTCAACCTTGAAGGCCTAGGAGGAACCTGATGGAGTCGTCTTGGTGGAAAGATCTTAGTCAACTTGATGACGAGCAACGGAAAGTAATCTCGGTGGATGACGATGCCGACCATCTTGTCATTGGGCCGCCCGGCTGCGGTAAGACTAATCTTCTGCTTTTGCGCGCGAGCTATCTTCACAGAAAAGGAACTACTAATATTAAAGTGCTCGCCTTCGGCCGAGTCCTAAAAGAGTTCATTGTTTCGGGCACCGCTCACTATCCGTTTGCGCCGGACAAGGTGCAGACGTTTATGCGATGGGCATACGAAATTTTGAGCGCAAATGGCATTCACTTGAATCATGATGATGAATTCGACAAGGTTCGCGATGAGATGTTCGCGAAACTAAGCGAAGTGGCTGCTATGAAAAAGGCTGAGAATGTTTATGATGTGATACTGCTTGATGAAGCGCAAGACTACTCTGCTGATGAGGTAGAGCTAATCCGTTTGTTCGGTGAAAGGAGAGCTGGTCTCGGTTGTCTGAACAGCAATTCCGCGTCGATAAGTGGAGCTTCTGCCAAGGTTAGGCTGCCGCGCGGAACGACAGCGGGTTGAAGTAAGCTTGATCCGGGGTGCCGCCGTCAAGGCTCGAGTGGGGACGCCGGCCATTGTAGAAGTCGAGGTAGCGGCCGATCGAAGCGCGGGCGTCGGACACAGTATCGTAGGCGCGCAGATAGACCTCCTCATATTTGACGCTGCGCCACAGCCGCTCGACGAACACGTTGTCGCGCCAGGCGCCCCGGCCGTCCATGCTGATGGCGATGCCATGACTGGCAAGCACGCCCGTGAACGCGGCGCACGAGAACTGCGAGCCCTGGTCGGTGTTGAAGATGTACGGCTTGCCGTGGCGAGCGAGAGCATCTTCCAGCGTCTCGACGCAGAATGCGGCTTCCATCGTAATCGAGACGCGCCACGACAGCACCCGGCGGCTGAACCAGTCGAGCACCACCGCGAGATAGACGAAGCCGCGCGCCATCGGGATGTAGGTGATGTCCATCGCCCAGACCTGGTTCGGGCGTGTGATCTCGATTCCGCGCAGTAGATACGGATAGATCTTGTGCCCGGGTTCGGGCTTGGTAGTACGCGGCCGGCGGTAGAGCGCCTCTATCCCCATCCGCCGCATCAGCGTTTTGACATGCCGACGGCCGATCTTGCACCCCTCGGCAGCCAGCAGGTCTCGCAACATTCGCGAACCGGCGAAAGGAAACTCCAAATGCAGCCGGTCGAGCCGTTGCATGATCGCGAGGTCGGCGGGCGACACCGAACGTGGTAGATAATAGACACTGCCACGGCTGATCTTCAAAACTTCCGCCTGTTTCGTGATCGGCAGGTCGTGCTCACGGTCGATCATCGCTTTGCGCTCAGCAGGCCGGCTTTGCTGAGCGCGCCTTCTAAAAAATCGTTCTCAAGCGTCAGCTCCCCGATCTTGGCGTGCAGCGTTTTCACGTCCACCGCGGGCTCGCTCGTTCTGTTGCCACCGCCAGGACCAAATACCTCGGCCGCTGCTTCCTGAAGCTGGGACTTCCACTGCGTGATCTGGTTCGGGTGCACATCGAAATGCTCAGCCAGCTGGGCCAGCGTCATCTCGCCCTTGATCGCGGCTAACGCCACCTTGGCCTTGAATGCCGGTGCGTGCTGCCGGCGGGCTCGTTTGCTCATCGTCTCTCCTGATTCGCGGGACAATCTTGCCCGCCGTCAGGCAGAAACTCCACTTATCGCCCTGTCCAGATTTCCGGAGCCAGCTCTCTTTAGCTGTTGCGACAATCGGTTCGTCAGCAGTCGTTGCGGTTATCCCAGGCCCCATGAGCGCGCCAGGCTGACCACGCCATGTAATCGGTCTGCGAGTTGTAGGGATTTCCCGGCTCTTCGCTGCACCAGCCGGAGCCTTCGGTAGAGCCATAGGCATTGCGGAAGGTTTCGCTGGTCGTGGCCGGCGCCCGGCGAACGTGGCGCGCAAAGGCCGGAGCGGTTAGGGTTGTCGACCCTGCAATCAGCAATATGCCGAGTGCGTAGACAGTCGCTTCGTTCATTCTTGTCTCCGTTTTGATTTGCCGCGCAGGTAACTGTCGTTTGCGTGCGCGGTAGAGGGCATGCACTAGCTAGGCAATCGCTGCGCGCTGGCTATTAAACAAAGCTTCAGACATCGCGGCGCGCCATGGTCTGCCGACGATGCGTGATGTTAGGTGAGACCAAGTGCTGCCAGTCGCCGTCTTTTGTTTCAACGGAAAGAGAATGGTCGCTGATCCGTGAGTAGCGCGAATATAGTCGCCGGAATGCGAAGTTAATTTCGTAACCGTCAATTTAATTGCGTGCAGGTCAAATCCCCTATCTCTTGAGTGCGACTAGAGGTTCGATGCGAACCAGGAAAATCAAGAGGTGGGAGAGATTGACATGGGCATCGAGGGACAGTTTCGGGAGATCACGAATCGGACCGGGCGACAGCTCGCGCCTGCCGGAAACGAGGCCGGGAAGAATTATTTTTCCAGCATTCGTCGCTTTCCGGTCCTGGAGCGCGAACGTGAATACGCGCTCGCAAGGCGCTGGCGCGACGAGGGTGACCGTAAAGCAGCCGATCAGCTCGTTACCAGCCATCTGCGGCTCGCCGCCAAGATAGCGATGGGCTACCGCGGTTACGGACTTCCGATGACGGAGATCATCTCTGAAGGGAATGTGGGCCTGATGCAGGCATTGAACCGCTTTGAGCCGGAAAGGGGCGTTCGCTTCTCCACTTATGCGATGTGGTGGATCAAGGCTTCCATCCAGGACTACATCCTTCGATCGTGGTCGCTGGTGAAGATTGGCACGACCGCGGCCCAGAGGAAGCTGTTTTTCAAACTGCGTTCGGCCAAGAACAAGATTGCGGCGCTGGAAAGCGGTGACCTGCATCCCGATCATGTCGCTTTGATAGCGAAGGACCTCGAGGTGTCGGGCCAGGATGTCATCGAGATGAACCGACGAATTGTCGGGGACAGATCGATCAACGTGCCGCTGAGTGAGGAAGGCGAGGCCGGCGAATGGCAGGACCGCCTGGTTGATGACTCGCCGTCGCCGGAGAGTCTCGTCCTTGAACTGGATGAGAAAGAACGACGCCTCGGCGCGCTGACGGTTGCGATGGAGGTTCTGAATGGCCGGGAACGGCAGATTTTCGAGGCGCGGCACTTGGCGGAATCGCCCGAAACGCTTGAAAGACATGAGATGCAGGAACAGAACCTGTTGTCCGCTCCGCTCATCGTTCGCACCGGCGCGGAGCTCCGTGAGGACCGGCAGGAAGTCGTTCTGATGTTGCACGACTTCACTTTCCGTTCCCCCGCCGAAGTGCTCGCCGGACTGACAGGCGCGAGCACGACAGGGACCGCAGCTATGAAGCACAAAACGGAGGAGATGTCGGCCGGAGGCGGAGGCAATCAGGAGGCCAGCGTGCCAGCGCAGATGCGGGGTGCCGCGATGACGGAAACGGCCCGTGAGAATAGCGGCGGCATGCATATGAACGTGCATATGGATTTGAATGACGTGCAATATGACGCCTTCCTGGCCAATGACCGAACGCTCTCCGATTCCGAGATCGTGCATGTCGACCGGGGCGGGCGCGTCCGGCTTCGAATCATCAACGGCGCATCGTCTAGTCAGTTTTGGATCGACCTCGGTGAACTGACCGGCCGCGTTGTCGCAACAGATGGCTGGCCCGTAGAGGAAGTTGCCTGCCATCGTTTCCCGCTCGCTATGGCGCAGCGTCTAGACGTTCTGATCGACTTGCCAGCGTCAGGCGCGTTTCCGATCCTGGCGCAACTCGAGGGTGGTCGCCGGCAGACCGGAATTGTTCTCGCCGTGAAAGCTGCGCCTGTTCGCCATATCGCCGACGAGAGCGCACAAATGGCCCCACCTATCGATCACTCACTCGAAGCGCGGCTGGTCGCGGCCAATCCGCTGCATGCACGTCCTGCGGACATTGCCGAGACGATCACGCTGGGCGGCGGAATGAAGCCATATGCCTGGTCGATGAAGGGCGAGTATTGGCCCCATGTCACGCCGCTAATGATAAGAAGCGGACAGCGTGTTCAGATCGACCTCGTCAACCAGACGATAATGGCCCACCCGATCCATCTGCACGGCCACGCGTTCCAGGTGCTCGCCCTCGATGGGCTGCCGATCCGGGGCGCCGTGCGTGACACGATTCTCGTCATGCCCATGGGGCGCGTGCGCATCGCGTTCGACGCGAACAATCCGGGACGATGGGCATTCCATTGCCACAACCTCTATCACATGATGTCCGGGATGATGACCGAGTTCCGGTATGAAGGAATTACCGTCTAACGCCAGGTACAGGAAGATCAAAATGATGCTCGACTGGAACGACTATCGCAAAGAACTGGCGGCCGGCGTAAAGGAAGCCGGTCGCCTCAACCCCGATACGATCAAGGGCTATATGGCCTTGAGCGGAGCCGGCCGGAAGACCGACTTGCTCGGAGCGAAGGTACGCGAGCTGATTTCGCTTGCGATAGGTGTTACGCTGCGCTGTGACGGCTGTATCACCGTCCATACCGATGCGGCTATCAGGCACGGTGCGAGCAGGGAGGAAATTGCGGAAGCTTTGGGGGTAGCCACGGCCGTCAGCGCCGGTGCCGCGCCGGTCTACTCCACGCGTGTGATGGACGCGTTCAAGGAATATCCCCACGTGGCCGCATCGCAACCGTGAAATGGCCGAGCCGCGGCGAGGCTTTCCGGATGGTATGTCGCAGCATCATGTCCTGGTCGATCGCGCATCGTCCGGCCTTCGCGGGCTTTGTTTGGACGGCTGCGCTGCTGGGCGTGCTTGCGTGGCTCAATCGCCGGAATGGCGATATCTTTCTGGTCCCGCCATTCGCCGCCACGTTGACTATCCTGGTTTATTTGCCAAACGCATCCGTCGCTCGACCCATCGTGGTAGTGGCTGGTTCGGTTCTCGGTGCGGCGATTGGCACAGGTTTTAGCCTGTTTCTCGGTGTTGGTGCAGGCGTGGCGGCACTCGCTGCGATCGCCACCATGGTTCTGCTGCCTTGGTTTCGGGTCTTTCATCCGCCAGGTGTCGCGCTGGCGATGTGTCCCGCCCTGCTGCACCTCGGATGGTTGTTTCCCATCGAAATCGTGTTGCCGTTCACACTTGCCGCGGTGATGTCGTGGGCCGCGATAAGCCGGCTGTTGGATCTCGCTCTCCGACGTCTTCCCTAGCATGCCTCTTGGAAGGCGTTGGAGCGATCCAGCAAAATGCCACAGTTTCGATTGCGTGCGCCCTCGAAATCGCTCCGTCTCTGCGCTGCCGCTGCGCCAGCGCATGAAAATTGAGACTGTCTCGTATCAGCGCCCTCGTTAATCGGAATGTCGTCTGATTTGCTATTATGAAGAAAAGGAATTTGTAGCTGCCAAATGCGAGAGGAGCGGGAGCATGTTCTCCGCCGTTGGTAACCGGCGGCTTCGGCGTCGGACCTCCGGCGCATCCCTCGATAGGAGCTTGCCGTGGGGCGGGCCACTCCAAGGACGATTTCTTGTCTGGCTCTTGAAGACTGAAAATTTGCGCGTTTGCTATAAAGACATTCACGGCCACGCTGCTATCGCACGTCGGCCTCGGAAGGGACTAACGCTTGGCTGCTGCTGATCATTTATGCGAGAACATCGGCTTGCCCGGAACATCGAGTTGCGCGGTCAGGATCGAGCCGCTGCCGGATTCGGTGATGAACAGCGTTTTGTTGTCCACGCCGCCAAACGCCATACCGTACATGAGTGAGCCAAGAACTGGGACGGCGGGCCGCCTGGAGCGGCGCGAATTGCGAAAGTCATTTGCACCTGCGCATCTCGTCGTCGACCGCCTCCACGGCCCGCGTGATGCCTGGATCCACAATTCCAAAAAGCTGGTGACTTGCGCTCGCGAACCTTGCAGTCGACCGCACCGATCTACATGCGCGGGCAGCCAAACCGGAAATATCGGGTACAGTTAGCTCCAAACAAATGTGCTCGCCGCCTCGACGCGCACCGCACCGCTCGGCAGGTGAGCATCAGGACTGGATTCTGTGGAGAACAGTGGCGTCGTTCACGATAACGAGGCTGCCATCAAAGCGATCATCGACTTGCTCGCCTGTGGCTAGGCTGTAGCGAAGCTTGCCGGGAACTCTCATCACCGAGCCGCTTAATGGACGGAAGACGATCATGTCCTGCCTCCGAACGACGGTGTAACGATTGCCCATACTATCTTCGGCAACAAACCTTTCTACTTCCCTTTCGGTTATCACGCCCATCGAGCAGAACTCCATTCTGCATACGTAGGGCCGGACGGTATCCCAAATCCCGCACGAAGCGTTTAAGTCGATAATCCAAGTTTGATCCAAAATTGAAGATTAACTGCTCAGATGGGCAAGCGACATATCATCATTCTGGTCTGCCTACCTCGGTTGGTGCGCCGTCGCCGCAGAGACACGCTCTGTCCGCCTGGGAAAACAAGTTAAGACACTAAGCAAAGTGTCCAAGTGGACGCGGGCCCAAAGCTGAACCTATTGCGCCAGGTATCTGCCACCTTTGCGATTGTTGCTGGAGTTGCCCCTGAGCATGGGCGAGGCGGCGCCGTATTCCTTGACAACGGAAATGGGCTTGTACTGGCGCTTGCCGTTGGCCTGTCCACTCGCAGCGTCGCGATGCTGGGCAGTGTAAGTCCGGTTGACTTTTCCGAAGTTGAGCGAGAGATTTTCTTGCGGACGCGGACCGGACGATGCATGTCCGCCACCTCCCTTACCTGCCATCGCTGGAGCGGACACCAGGGCCATTGCTATCGCAATCATCGAGAAGGCGCGCATGGTTGGACCTCCAATTCTGATCTTGCCTCCGATAATAGCCAAGATTAACGGCATGCCCACTGAATTGAAGGATTTCTGTTATTCGGCGTGGGCTCCGAACGTCGATCGGTGTCCTAAGTGATTGATTGATCTTGCAAGTGCAGGGTCAATGGGGCGCCGATTCACAGTGGGCGCTTTCGCGGCGCGATCCCTCAATGATGGAAACTGACGCGCCGCTGAGACCCTGAGCCCCTCACAACCGGGGTTGGTGCCCGTCCTCGTCCCACACTGTCCAGTCCGGGAAGGTGTGTTACCCTGCGTCCTCCAGTCGGAGGTCCCGAATGGAAGCTGAGCGCAGACAGGTCACCGTCCTTTTCGCCGACATGGTGGACTTCACGAGCTTCTCAGAGCGCTCGGGGGAGGAGGCGGCCTTCACCCTGATGCGCAATCTGTCGAAGCTGATGGACGAGGCCGTGCGGGAGCAGGGCGGCTTCGTTCGAGGCTTCACCGGCGACGGCATCATGGCTGTGTTCGGCGCGCCGGTTGCGTTTGAGGATGCGCCGCTTCGGGCATGTCGTTCAGCAATTAATATTCTTCAGCGGCTTAAGGCAGAACGCCCGGGGTTCGAAGCAAAACATGGCGTAAGACCGCAATTGCGCATCGGTCTCAACACCGGATCGGCAGTGGTTGGGCAAGTACAAGAGGGCGTCGACGCGCAGGTCACAGTTCTTGGCGACACGGTGAATTTGGCGGCACGTCTACAAGCATTGGCAGACGCGGATTCGGTCTTCGTCAGCGAAACGACGCATCGACTGGTTCAAGGCATGGTCAATGCGGATTTCGCGGGCGAACAAATTATTAAAGGCAAATCTGAGCCGCAGAACGTCTACCGCCTCGACTCGATTCGCCGTGGAGCTACCCGGTTTGATGCTGTAGTAAGCCGTGGCCTTGGCGCCTTTTTCGGACGTGAACACGAGTTGAAGGCGCTGGATCGCGCTCTAGACGGAACCGATTCGAACCATCTGATTATCGATATCGTCGGCGAACCGGGTATGGGTAAGTCACGCCTTCTGCACGAGTTCCATCGGCGCATCGATAAGGATCGCGTCTTCATCCTGTCTGGAAGCTGTTCGCCCGATGGTCAGCAGACGCCATTTCTGCCCTTCATTGAGGTGGTACGAGGTGCATTCCGGGTCAGCGCAGGAGAGGCGGAAACAGATATTCTGAATAAGCTCGAGTTGGGACTGACGTCGCTCGGCCTGGAGTCCAGTCGCAACCTTGGCTTACTGCTTCATCTGCTCGGCCTTAAGGTACCGAACGACGCATTGCTTGGGCTCGACGGTGTGCTGATCGGGTTACGGACCCGCGAGCTATTGCAGGAGTTGCTGGAGGCACGCCGCCGCCTTTCCTCGGTCGTCCTTATGATCGAGGATTTGCACTGGATCGACGGTGCATCGGAGGAATTCCTTGGCAAGATCGTCGACAGTGAAACCAATTTGCAAATTCTAACGACGCGCCGTCCGGAATATTCGCCGCCTTGGCTTGCCCGCGCCGTTGTCTCCAGGTTAACACTCGAGCCGCTTCCACCGGGTGATATCCGCCGCCTTATCGGCGCACGGCTCGGCGTAGGAGACTTGCCTCAGCTGCTCGAATGGCAGATCGCTGAAAAGGCTGACGGAAATCCGCTCTTTGTCGAGGAAATCGTTAGCTTCCTCAGAGAACGAGGAATAGTTCGCACCATCTCTGGGAAGTTGGAGTTTGATGCTACGGCGGTGGCGACCGCGTTGCCTGCGAGCGTGCAAAGCCTCCTGACAACTCGCGTTGACCGCCTTTCGCGAAACGACCGGGTGCTCCTGCAAGCGGCGTCGGCAATTGGACGGCGCTTCGATGAGGAATTGCTGGCTGCTATAGTCGGCGAGGTCGACGTCAATGCGCGAATCATGGCGATGCAAGCACTCGACCTTATCCGGCCTGAGGGCAAATCGAACGAGTTTGCATTCAAGCACGCGCTGGTACGGGACGCGCTTTATGAGAGCTTGCTCACCGACGCTCGCAAATCCCTGCATCTGAGGATCGCTGAAGAGGTCGAACGCCGCAGCGGCAATCGATTATCGGAAGTAGCTGAAATCCTCGCGCATCACTACAGCCAATCTAACCGCTCCGAAAAAGCGTTTGTCTACCTTTCGATGGCGGGCACCAAAAGCCTCGGCGTATATTCCTTGGATGAAGCGACGACGCATTTCAGCGCGGCACTCGCACTATTGGACGATAATCCGGGCTGCGCGTCCGACGGCCAGATTGCCGACTTTCTTCTCTCTTATGCGTCCTTATTGAATATGAACCTTCAAATAGCGACAGCCATCGAAGTGCTTGGACGCTATTTGTCGCGCATTGATCGCCTCGGCGATGATTCAAGAGTCGTTCTCATTCGACATCACTATGTACTCGCGCTGCTTTGGAACACGCGCTACCGGGAGGCTGCTGCTGTCCAGCAAGAGACTTTGCCTGTAGCGGCCCGTGTCGGCGACAGCCGCTCGATGGCCTATTCATTGGCCATCGAAATACACGTCTCGACCATAGTTGCTCCAAAGCCGCTAGACCAATTTGAGAATCTTAAGAGAGAGGCGCTCAAGGCCGCTTCCGATACGGCCGATGCGTACATCCAAAGCTGGACTCGGTGGGCTATAGGCTGGGAAGAGTTCCATCGGGGTCGCATTTCGAATGCACGCGGTTCGGCTAACGAGCTCATACAAGTTGGTCAACGATTGAGTGACCCCCGCTCTACCGGGCAAGGCCTCGCTTTGCTGACCTGGATTGCCTTGATGTCGGATTCCTACGTCGAGGCTCGTGAATATAGTGAGCAATCGTTGGCCGTCGCGGTCACCCCGTTGGATCGAAGCTATGCCCTTAGCGGCATGGGAAACGCCCTCGTGTTGCTTCGCCAAACAGAGGGCGGCTTAAGGCTGATAGAGGACAACAATCTTCAGAACGTACGTGGTGGTCTCCACTATGTCCTGGCCGGCAGTGAAGGCGTCATGGCCATTGGCAGAGTTCTTCAGGGAAATATCGGAGAGGGAATTCGTTTACTGGAAGAAGCAATTTCGAGGAGAGAAAAAGAGGGATATCGTGTTGCCGCAGATTGGTATCGGCTTTTTTTAGTGGAGACATATATTCAAGTTCTGAGCAGAAATGAGAAACTTGCGCCCCTCTCTCTGCTCCGAAATATGCCGGCTATTCTAAAAATAATGATCATTGCCTTCTCGCGCATTCCCGTCGTGATCGAAGGCGTCTTCAACAATCCACATTTTGATCCTGATGGTCATTTCATCGGACGAGGACATTTGCTTCTCGGCCTCCTCTACAAGGCGAAGAAA
Organism: Pseudomonadota bacterium; assembly: GCA_021779635.1. The sequence goes on from JAJYAH010000131.1 coordinate 12,042, forward strand.
AAGCGTCCGCCGGCGCTTGAACATCTGAAGGAAGCAAAGCGAATACTATCGCAATTTGGACAATCTCCGATA
>JAJYAH010000132.1 GCA_021779635.1 Pseudomonadota bacterium
ACCGCAAAGCCAACGCCTGCCTCGGTCGACGCATAGGCATGACCGATCGAGGCGGCGGGAAAGGCCCGGCTCAAGCCGTCAAGCACAGCCTGGTCGGCGATCTCGCCCGACAAACGAACATAACGGGGCGAAAACCCCGCAGCCGATCCGCTCATCAGAAGTTTGCGCCAGTGCGACGGCGTGCCCGAAATCTGAGTAACACCCGCCGCGCGCAGACGGGCGACATAATCGGCGATCGACTCTCCCGGTTCCGACAACACCATCGAACCGCCGCCGATGATGGCGCGCAGGAATATCTGAAGGCCGCCGTAGCGGCGAATATCATAGAAGGTCGCCCAGATCGCAGGGCCGCTCCGCGCCGGGCTATCCGCGACAATCGCGCCGGTCAGTCCCTCAAGCGTATGGCTGACGATCTTCGGCACGCCCGAGGTGCCTGATGTCAGCATCAACCATTCCGTCGCCCGCTGGGTCCGTGCCGTTGACGCCGCGCGCACGGGTGCATGCGCGGTCACAATAAGGCTCGTTCCCGCATCCGCCCATCGCGCCGGATGGTCGGTAACCACCGCATCGATGCCGGCATCTTCCATCAGGGCCTGAAGGTAGTCGGCGTTGAGATCGGGCGGACACAACAGCATTCGCCGGGCGACGCCATCGAGCTCGGTCATCGCGATTCCGGAGACCAGTTGATTCGCCACGGCGAGCAACACCGACCGCCCGGAGAGCTCGCCGAGGCGGTCTGCCAGGCAAGTTTCTTCAAGAATATTCGTCAGCGACACGACCTGTCGCGCATCCGAAATGGTGCGGCCTTTTAAATCCGCGCCGAGATAGTCACGGAGCGCGAAGGCTTCACGCGGGGACATTTTCATAGGCCTTGATGAAGTCGCCTATCGTGAGGGGGAACGAGGCATCCTCCGATATGGTAAACGGATCGATGCCAAGGTCGTCTTCAAGCCGCGCGACCAGGATTGCAAAGCCGAGCGAATCGAAACCCGTCTCGTGCAGAGACAGGTCGTCGTCGAGCGGCGGCAGAGTGACCTTCTGCTCGGCGGCGATCTGCTGCATCGCGGAGATAATCTTTAACCTTGTCGACATGGAGTATTTCATCTTTTCATTAAATTGAGAAACCTCATGATAGAGCAAAAATGTGAAATAACTTCGCCGTTCGCGGATCTTTTGGGTTCATTGGTAAACCGATGCTGGCCGTCAAACCTCAGGTTCGCGAGATACTGGAGAGCGATCTTGACGCTATCGGCGATTTACTGACCCGGGGCTTCGTGCATCGAAAGCGAGAGTACTGGCTGCAAGGCCTGCAAAGGCAAGCCAAGCGATCGCTTCCATCAGGCGTCCCTCGCTTCGGCTACCTGCTCGAAAGTCAGGAAGCGCCGGTTGGCTGCCTGCTCTTGATGTATTCGACCAAGGTTATCGACGGAGAGGCCGCGATCTTCTGCAACGTATCGAGCTGGTATGTCGATCCGGCATTCCGCAACTATGCGGCGTTGTTCGCTGCGATGGCCCAGAAACGCAAGGACGTCACTTATTTTAACGTCACGCCGGCGACCTCGACCTGGCCTATCCTCGAAGCGCAAGGCTACAAGGCCTACTGCCGCGGCTTGTTTTTCTCGATGCCGGCCTTGTCGCCAAGCGGGCGCGGGATGACGATCGAGACGGTCACACCCGACACGCAGTCGGTTATCGGTTTGCCGGATGACGACCTTGAACTGCTCAAGCGTCACGCCCATTACGGCAGCCTCAGTCTTGTGTGTCACATCGTCGCAAGCACGCTTCCTTTTGTTTTTTTCCCGCTGCGAAAACGGCGGGGCGTGATTCCGCTGCCCGCCATGGAGCTTGGTTATTGCCGCAGCATTGACGATTACGTTCATTGCGCCGGCGCGATCGGACGCTATCTGCTGCGCCGCGGAAAGCCGATTATTATCGTCGATGCAAACGGACCGATGACGGCATTGCCCGGCATCTATACCGAGGCGCGCGGCCGCAAATATTTCAAGGGGCCGCATCAGCCGCGTCTCGGCGATCTCGCCGATACCGAACTTGCCATTTACGGCCTTTGAAGCAGGCTCAGAGCCGGATCGAACCGTCCAGGATGCTTGCAAAGACTGCCGCGTCGAGCGGCAGATAAGCGCCGGACTCGACATCTCTCGAAAATAGCGGGTCCTTCACGAGACGCGGATCAAACCCCTCACGTCTCAAATCTTGCTTTTTTTGCTTGAAGGTTTCGGTGGTATCCAGCGCCGCGCAAATGCGGACCATCACCGGACAGGCATAGGCCGGCAGCCGGCTCGAAAGATGATGCTGCAACGTCCGGAGATCAAAACCATCGTCAACCACGACCGCAACCATTCCGGCGCGGCCGTCGGTGCCGGGAATTTCGACGCCATAGGTCGTCGCATCGATAACTCCGGGGCAATCCACAACCGCCTGGGTCACCTCGGAGGTCGCGACGTTTTCGCCTTTCCAGCGGAAGGTATCTCCGACCCGATCGACGAAGTGGAAATAGCCGCCTTCGTCGAGTCTCATCAAATCGCCGGTGCGAAACCAGGCGTCGCCTTTCGCGAGTACATCGCGCAGGATCTTCTTTTCAGTCGCGGCGGCGTCGGTATAGCCCTCGAAGCGGCCACCGCCGTCATCGGCGGTTCCGATGCGGCCGATGGCTTCGCCGACCTCGCCGCGGGCGCAGGGAATACAAAGTCCATCGGTGCTGCGGACGGGATTGCCTAGCTCGGTGTCGATACGAATGATCGCCGCTGGAAAGCGATGCGCCAGCAGGGGTGGAATCCGGCCGATCGCGCCCGGTCTGCCCTCGACGTTGTAAAGCGAGAAATTGCCTTCAGTCGCCGCATAAAACTCGAGTATCTGGGGAATGGCGAAGCGCGCCTGAAACGCCTCCCAGATATCGCCGCGCAAGCCGTTGCCGCAGGCGAGCCGAAGCTGATGTTTGCGTTCATATTCAGACGGCGGAGCGTTCAGAAGATACCGGCAAAGCTCGCCGATATACTGGAACACCGTGCAGTCCCAGCGTACGATATCGTGCCAGAAGCGGCCCACGGAGAATTTGTCCGACAGCACCACCGACGCTCCGGCGAAAAGCATGCTGCATGGCGCGACAATGCCGCCGACGCTGTGAAACAGCGGCAGGCAATTATACAGCCGGTCTTCGGGTGAGGCGTCCGTCAATCCCGCGAACCAGCCGCCCCAGTTCAGGACACGCCGGTGACTGATGCTGGCTGCCTTCGGCAGGCCGGTGGTGCCTGATGTGTAGATCAGCAACGCGCGATCATTGATGGTGACGTCGCGTCTTTCGGCGGGCGTCAAAGGGCCTGCATCCATTCGCTCGAGCGCTGCATCGATATCGTTTTCGCGACTTGCGTGGTCGCTGCCATCGCCGTGGATCCAAATTTTCGGCTTGCGGGTCAAGTGCGGCACGGCGGTCTCGAAAACCGCCCTGAGATCCTCCGCGAGAATGATGTGATCCGCATCGGCGACGTTGATGCAGTGGGACAGCGACAACCCGACCAGTTTGGTATTGATCAGTGCCGCGACGCCGCCGACTCTGGTGATACCGAGCCAGGCGGCGATATAATCCGGCCGGCTCGGCATCATCAGACAAACGGTATCGCCGGCTTCAATCGCTGCCGATAGCGCCCAGCGCGCGTACCGGTTGATCCTCTCGGCCAAAGTCCTGTAACTGAAGGTCTCCGTTTCCGATATCAGGCCGGGGCAGTCCGGCTGTCGCCCCGACCAATCCTCGACCATGTCGGCAAACAACCGGCGCTGATCGGCCTCGATCCGGGATGTGAGTTCGATGGCCTTCAACCAGCTCTTGGCGGCGGAGGGTTTGCGCCGCCCGCGATTTGCCGATTGGTCTATGACGCTTGTGTTCATGGCCGAATGCCCGTTGATCCCGCACAGTGTATAGCCGTGCCGGCTCGATCAGGGGTTAATCAGCAAAGTTAAAGCCAGCTTGCTATCGCGTATATCGATTGTCCCGGCATCAAAATCCCTGATTTGGTGGAACGGCGCCTGACGGTTTATGACGGCCTTCGACCGCCGTTCCGTGCGACGGCAAAGATGTGATCGGACCTGGTGCTTGATGACGCGCGCGTGGCCAATTGCCATTGTGTTAGGCGCCCTGACGCGGCCCGCCCTGGCGGGACCGCCTTACATCTCGGACGACCCGGAGCCCACAGACTATAGCCATTTCGAGATTTACTCGTTCAATCTGGGCATCGCGACCCGAAGTGGAACGAGCGGCATGGCCGGCATCGATTTCAATTACGGTGCAGCCCCGGATCTTCAACTGACCGCCATGCTTCCTGCCGGTTTCAACAATCCGACCGGCGACCCGACCAGCATCGGCATGACCAATATCGAACTCGCGGCCAAGTACCGCTTTTTGCGCCAGGACACGTTCGGCCTCGATGTCAGCATATTTCCGCGCATGTTCCTTCCGAGCGGTTCCAACACCATCGGTTACAACCGCGCCGGGTTGCTGTTGCCGATCTGGGTGCAGAAGGATTGGGGCGGCGGCTGGTCCGCCTTCGGCGGTGGCGGATGCATGGTCGGCGGCCTCGGCACCGAGGATTTCTGCCTGGCTGGAGCCGTTCTGACCTATCAACTGCTACCGAAGCTGCAGATCGGCGCGGAATTCTATCATCAAACGGCGGATCGAGCAGGAACACCAGCAACCTCGAGCCTGGGCGTCGGCGTGCGCTATGACCTCGACGACAACTACCACCTGCTGGGCTATGTCAGTCGAGGCGTCGAAAACACCAACGAAACAAACCAGCTTTCCTGGTATGCGTCCATCCTCTTCACATTCTGACCCGTTCCAGCGAACTTGGGATGGCCGCGTTCGATTCGCAGACAATCGCCTCGCCAACCGGGTTTGTGGCCCGGTTCGTGCAGACTACCGCCATGCTGGGACCATCGCAGGACGCGAGCTGTTTCCTGCGATGTGCGACCGATCGAACCATGAGAGGCCGTGATGATCGGCAGGAGAGCCTTGTTTTATTCGGCAGCGCATGTCGCCGGCGTTCAATTCACGCACGTGCCCTATCGCGGGTCGGCTCCGGGCCTGACCGACGTCATGTCGGGCCAGATCCAGGGCATGTTCGACAACGTGACATCCTCGTTCGAACTGGTCCGGTCGGGGAAGATACGCGCAATCGGGGTGACGACACGCGACCGATCGAAAACCATGCCATATATGCCGCCGATCAGCGACACCCTGCCGGGATTCGAGACCAGTTCATTCTACGGCGTCGGCGCACCTCGCGGCACGCCTGAGGAGATCGTCGATCTCCTCAACAAGGAAATCAATGCAGCCGTCGCCGATCCGGCTATCCGGCAGCGTTTCGGCGAACTCGGCGCCATCCTATCACCGGCGATGCCAGGCAATTCGGCGCCATGCTGGCAGCCGAAACCGGCCGCTGGCGGAAAGTGGTGGAGATGTCGGGGCAAAAGAAGGAATGATGGCTCGAAAAAGCGCCGGCGCGCTGCTGCCTGCGCAACGATCCGGTACGCCGTACCCCATACGGCAAATCCCTGCCGGTGCGAGCCGACAGGGATCAGCAGAAAAGTCGACGGACGGCGAGCAATCGCCCGGTGGCCCGTCAAGGACCTGCGCCCGTGATTAAAATCCACCGTGTGAACCCACGCAAGATCATTTTGTGGGCAAAAAATTATTCATCCCCTTGTATCTAACGACACCCCCAGTTGATGCGCCTTGACGGCGATCGCGCCAGCGGTGCGCTTCAACGCTTTCGCGATACGAGCAACGCCGGCCTTCTTCTTCGCCAGCGATTTTAGTTCGCGCACGTCCGATGACGTCCATGCGCGCCTGACGGTTGTTTTCTTCGCTGATTTTTTCTTCTTAGCCATGTCGGCTCCTTAATTTGGGAGCCGCGCTTGTATCACGTCCGCATTTGTCAACGCAACGCAGCCTGTCAACTAATTAATCTTCGCAAAGGTATCGGCGCGGGCGTCAAGGCTGGCCCTTCGACGCATTCTTCGCAGCCGACATTACTCCGCCGGTGATCTGCCTCATATGTTCTCCGGCATTGGTAAATTGACTTCTCAAGAACTCCGATTGAATCTGGATGGCTTGCTGAAGATCGGTGGCGTGAACCAGCTTTCGCGCATGCTCGAACGCAGCCTTCATGTTCTGCTCGGTGAAGGTCAGCGCCTGCCTGGAAATCTCCGTTCCCGGACCCGGGATCGACGTCATCGACTTGTTTGCCGCATCGAAAAACATCCCGAACGCCTTTTCCGCCTGATCGATGGTTTTTTCGGCCAAATCGCGCAATTCGGCAGGGACTTCCAGTTTCGGTTCACTCATGTCGCCGTCCTCCCGTTTGGATCGAGAGCTAACCACATTTCCGTCACCGCGTCTTTGCCGTATTTGGCCTGATCGCCGCGGGCATATGTCAACCTGTTCCCTCCGCGCCATCGAGCATCGGCCAGAATGAAACCGAAAGGCGCGATCTTGCCGTTCATCCCTCCATTTGAGGGTCTGGAAAGTGGGTAATTTTGGCTCTGGCTCTCGCCCTGACGACAACGTTCGTGAATGTGGCGATTTTCGTCGGCCAGACATTAACGCCGGCGACCGCGCGCCGGTCCAATGCCGGTAAACGGCTGGAAGACGACGATTTCACCGATGGCCTAACAAAGATCCTCCGAAGGACCGTTCGCGATTACTGTACCTTCGGCAAAAGAAACGGCATAGACTGCTGGATGCCGGTGACAGAAATCGCAGCATCGCGCGGTCGGCGACGCCACCCATAGCGACAATGCTCGAAGCCGAAGCCTTAACAACCCGATTTTCAGAACCTATGTCTGCATCTGACCAGATCAAAGAATCCAGTAGCGCGCCGCGGCGCCGGCAGCAGCAGCGAAGACGCAATTCGCTTTTCATCCTGTTTGCCGGGATATTTGTTTTCGTCGCGATCGCAGGCGCTCTTTATTTCGCGTTGCGGCCGGAGACCCTGCGCATTGCGGTCGGCCCGCCGGGAAGCGACGACCAGAAGCTCATTCAGTTGCTGTCGCAGACATTCGCCCGGCAGCACAACTCGATCCGACTTGCCCCGATCTCGACGGAGGGTGCGGTGGAGAGCGTCGCGCTGCTGGCCGCGTCCAAAACGGATATGGCGGTGGCGCGCGGCGATCTGGAGATGCCGGCCGATGCCCAGTCGGTGGCGATCTTGCGGAAGAACGTCGTCGTTCTGTGGGCGCCCTCGGGACTGCCAGCCAAGGGATCGAAAAAGACTCCAGCGCCCAAGATCAAAAGCCTTGACGATCTGCAGGGACACCGCATTGCCGTGATCGGAAGAACCCAGGCCAACGTCACGTTGCTCCGGGTTATTCTGACCGAGTCCGGCATTGCTCCCGATAAGGTCACGGTGGTGCAATTCGCCACCAATCAGATCGGCGAAATGGCCCGCGATCCGACCATCGATGCTTTCATGGCGGTTGGGCCTCTGGACAGCAAGATTACCGCCGACGCCATCGCCGCGACCGCCCGCGAGCGGGGCGAACCCAAATTTCTTCCCATCGACGTATCCGAAGCGATTGCCCAGAAGCATCGTTTGTATGAATCCGAGGAAATTCCCGGAAGCACCTTTAGTTCGGCGCCCGCGAGGCCGGACGATAAAATCGAGACCGTCAGCGTCAACCATCTCATCGTGGCGCGGCGGTCGTTATCCGAGACGGCGGTGGGCACGTTCACGCGGCAACTCTTTGCGGACCGTCAGTCGCTGATGAAGGAGTTGCCCGCGGCCGCCAACATTGCGACGCCGGACACCGACAAGGCAGCCGCGTTGCCCGCGCATCGCGGCGCTGCGGCCTATATCGACGGCACCGAGCGGACCTTCCTCGAAAAATACAGCGACTACATGTGGGCAGGGATTCTACTGCTGTCCGGCCTTGGATCGGCCGGCGCCTGGTTCCGCAGCTATCTGAAACGGGACGAAAAAGTCGAAAGCATCGCGCTGCGGGATCGCGCGCTGGCTCTTATTGAGCGGGCGCGGCACGGCAACTCGGTTGATGAGCTGCAGGACATGCAGCACGAGGTCGACGGGATCCTTCGTGAAATTCTTGTTTGCTACGACGATGGCGCGATCGATGAAGGCGATCTCTCGGCATTCAACCTGGTGTTCGAGCAGTTTCATCACGCCATTGCCGACCGGCGCACGGCGCTGGAGGATATGCCCCAGGACCTCGCGCGCTTACGCAGTCGGCAATAGCGGACCCTGCCTCCATTTCCTTGGGTTAATCGGGTTTTGAAATCTCACGGACAACTGTGACCAAGGTCACGGCGCGCGCCAGGCCCCTCCCTTAATGCTTGGTCGCGGCGGCGGAATCGTCCGTCAGCGAATAACCCAGGAGATTACCAATGCCCGGCCAGAAAACGGCGATCCAGCAGAAACAAATCTGCCAACAGCTCAGCGATCCAGAACTCGAAATGGTCGCTGGCGGACTTAACCCGCAGCCTCTTCCGCCAAGTCCTCCCCCGGAGCTGAGCCGGCGCGGCGTTTCGGCCGTCTTCGCCGGCGCTGCAGGGTTAGTCTTTGGCTGACAGGCGATTTCAAGATCGCAAGGTTTTGTTGGCCGATGGCGCAGAACCTTGCGATTTCATTGCGGTTATCGCAAATCGGCTCGGTTTCCACGCTGGGTCATTCGCGACTGGGCGAGCCAGCAGGAAATCGACCGTGTCCTGGGTCTAAGTATCGCGCCAAGTGAACGGGCTACAGCTTCGCGACATAAGCGCGCCGCATCGGCTTGAGCACCGCCAGCGCCAGAATGCCGGTCAACGCGTCCATCGCGATGACGATGGCAAACACCGGTAACCAGCTTCCGGTCTGCTCGCGCAGCAGCGCCGCGAGCGGACCGCCGAGGATGGAGCCCACGCCCTGCGCGACGTAAAGCATTCCGTAATTCGTGGTGGCGTGCTGGGCGCCGAAGGTGTCGGTCAGGGTCGACGGAAACAACGAAAAGATTTCGCCCCAACCGAAGAAAACCACGCCGGACAGGATCACAAACACCAGCGCATCGTCACGGAACATCACCATCAACGTGACAGCCGCAGCTTCCATCAGGAACGCGATCCCCATGGTGTTCTCCCGCCCGATCCTGTCGGACACCCAGCCGAAAAATGGACGCGTCAGCCCGTTGGTCAGACGATCGATGGTGAGCGCCAGCGGTAGCGCGGCCAGCCCGAGCACCATGACGTTGGCGACGCCGAAGTCGCGCGAAAATGCTGCGAACTGCGAGATGATCATCAAGCCGCCGGTGGACATCATCGTCATCATGAAGAACATCAGCCAGAACACCTTGCTGCGCAGCACCTGGCCGGGCGCGGCTCCCGCCCGCGACGCCATCGCCGGCGGTGGCGGCAGCTGATCCGCCGAGGTCGGCATGCGCATCGCGAGCGCTGCGGCAGCTCCGACAATTCCGAGGATGATGCCGAACACCACCAGCGTGTGCTGGTAGCCGGCCTGCTTCATCATGGTGTCGATCGGAAACGTGGTCAGAATGGCGCCGAAGCCGTACCCGGCCGCCACCACACCGGTCGCCAATCCGCGACGATCCGGAAACCATCGGACCACCAGCCCGATGATTCCGACATAGACGATGCCGGTACCGATGCCGCAGAACAGCCCGTAAGTCAGATAGAGGCTGGTCAGGCTGGCCGCATAGGCCGAACTGACCCAGCCCAGGCCGGATAACAGGCAGCCCGCGCCAATCAGCAGGCGCGCGCCGAACCGGTCGACCAGATAGCCCTGCAACGGCGAAAGCCAGGTTTGCAGGACGATAAGAATGGTGAAGGTGACCTGTACGGCCGGCAACGTCGCGCCGAGGGTTTCCTGCAGCGGTTTGGTAAAGAGCGTCCAGACATATTGCGGGCTGGATATCGACATCATGGCGACCAGCCCCAGCACAAGCTGAACCCAGCGCGTCGATCCCGTGGATCGACGCGGCTCCGCCGAAGCCATAGCCATTTATTAGCTCCCCGTCCCGATCGCCCAGCGTGACGATTATGATCGCTCCCCTCCGCCACGCAAGGCTGATCGAACGTCATGCTGTAAATAAAGCAGGCAGCCTTGAAGAAATAAACGACGGCTCTGGAAACTACCGGACCAAAGCCCGCAGGCGCCAGACCACCCCCGCGGTCAGGAATTTGAGCAACACCGAAGGACACAACGAAAAGTTCCCGGTAAAGTCGCCGGTTGAGACGAGAACAGACGAGTCTTTTGGCGAGGCGACGCATTCATGATCGATACCCCCCGCGCTCCAGCTTCGGGTCTGGCTGACCAGCATCGTGGCTGGCCGGTGTTGCGTTCGCTTCAGGGGTATCGCCCCTGGTTTCTGACTCACGATCTCGTCGCCGGGCTTACACTTGCCGCGATCGCGATCCCTGAGCAACTGGCGACGGCGCGGCTGGGCGGGTTTTCGCCGCAGATCGGATTTTTCGCATTTCTGGCAGGCTCGCTGGCGTTCGCCGTTTTCGGAAGCAACCGCTCGCTGTCCAGCGGCGCCGATTCGACCATCACGCCGATCTTCGCCGGAGGCCTTGCTTTGCTGGCGGTGTCCGGCTCACCCGAATATGCAGCGCTCGCTGGCGTGCTGGCGCTCATGGTCGGCGTGGTGCTGGTCGCCGGTGGCATTTTCCGTCTGGGCTGGATCGCGGATCTGCTGTCGGTTCCCGTAACGGTCGGCTTTCTTGCCGGGATATCGCTGCACATCCTGATCTCGCAATTGCCGGCCATCCTCGGGCTGCCGTCGCCGAGCGGGCCCATGCTCGAGCGTCTGGGAACCCTGGTGGGGCAGCTGCCGCAGACCAACCTGTTTTCGCTTGTCATCGGCCTTGGTGTGCTGGCGTTGATCGTGATTTCGGAGCGGATCGACGTTCGTATCCCTGGGGCGCTGATCGGACTGGTTGGGGCGGCGGCCGCGGTCATCTTCCTTGGACTTGAGAGCCGGGGCGTAACGGTTCTCGGCAATATCCCGGTCGCGCTGCCGAAGCTTGCAATTCCCGAGGTTTCGCTCAGCCGATGGCTGCAACTGGTGGCGCTGACGCTCATCGTCTCCATCATCGTCATGGTGCAGACGGCGGCCACGACGCGGTCGTTCGTCTCGGATACCAACGAGCCGCCGGATGTCGATCGCGACTTTGTCGGTGTCGGAGCCGGCAGCATTCTGGCGGGTCTGATCGGCGCATTTCCGGTGAATGCCAGTCCGCCGCGCACCGCGATTGTGTCGGAGACGGGCGGCCGGTCACAACTCGCCGTCCTCGCCGCCGCCGCCATCGTTCTGGCGTTGCTCGCATTCGGAAGCTCGCTGCTGCATCATGTCCCGCAGGCAGCGCTCGGCGGCGTATTGTTATTCGTTGCCCTGAGGATCATCCGCGTCAGCCAGATCGTTTCGATTTACCAGCAATCGCTCGGCGAATTCCTGCTGATCGTTGCGACCGCCGCTGCCATCATCATCCTTCCGATCGAGCAAGGGGTCGGGATCGGAATTGCGCTCTCTCTGTTGCACGGCATATGGAGCACGACCCGCGCCCGCCTCACGGTGTTCGAACGGGTGCCGGGCACCTCAATCTGGTGGCCACCCAGTCAGCATATCCCCGGCGAGAGCGAACCAAACGTCATGGTCGTCGGCTTTCAGGCGCCGTTGTCGTTTCTCAATGCGTATCCTTTCCGGCGAGATATGATGAAGCTGTTGCAGTCCCTGCCCCAACAGCCCCGCCTGGTCGTTCTTGAGGCAACCGGCATTGTAGAGATCGACTTCACCGCCACCCAGATCTTGAGCGACACCATTCACGCCTGTCGCGCGGCCGGCGCCGATTTCACCATCGCGCGCCTGGAGTCGATCCGGGCTGAGCATGCGCTCGAACGATCCGGTATCATGCCGTTGCTCGCAGCAGGTCGGCTTTTCTACAGTGGCGAAGAGGCCATCCGGGCGGGGCGCGGCGAATCTCGGGGCCAAGCAATGGACCAAGGATCAACTGTAGGCTGATCACTGAACGTTGTGAGCGTCTTCCAGCGAAGTGGATACCGGTTCGCGTCAAGAAAACGCGTCAAATAAAGAC
>JAJYAH010000133.1 GCA_021779635.1 Pseudomonadota bacterium
TGAAAATTCCAACTGCGTCATTGAGCGCTATCGTGCCGCGACCATGTCGCTGGACTATTTCGGCGACCGCATTGTCAACTCGGTTTCCGATACGCTGTCCATGGTTGCGGGCTTTCTGCTGGCGAGAAAGCTTCCGGTCGCACTTACCGTCATGCTCGCGCTTTCGTTCGAGATTCTGGTCGGGCTTCACATTCGCGACAATCTCACCCTGAACGTTATCATGCTGATCCATCCCTTTGAGGTGATTCGGCAATGGCAGGCGGGGCCCCCGATCATCTAAGACGCTTGTTTCTCGCAACCTTCCAACCTAGCTAGAGCCCATGACCGACTTCTCCCCCCGTGAAATCGTATCCGAACTCGACCGCTTCATTGTCGGCCAGGCCGACGCCAAGCGCGCCGTCTCCATCGCGCTGCGTAACCGCTGGCGGCGGCTGCAACTCTCCGGCAGTTTGCGCGAGGAAGTGCTGCCGAAAAATATCCTGATGATCGGACCGACCGGCGTCGGCAAGACCGAAATCGCCCGGCGGCTGGCGAAACTCGCCGGCGCGCCCTTCATCAAGGTCGAAGCCACGAAATTCACCGAGGTCGGCTATGTCGGCCGCGACGTCGAACAGATCATTCGCGATCTCGTCGAGGTCGCGATCGCGCAGACCCGGGAACGCAAGCGCAAGGACGTCCAGGCCCGCGCGCAGCTCGCCGCCGAGGACCGCGTGCTCGATGCCCTGGTCGGCCCCGGTTCCAGTCCCGCGACCCGCGATTCGTTTCGCAAGAAGTTGCGCGCCGGAGAACTTGACGACAAGGAGATCGAGATCGAGACGCAATCGTCGGGCGGAATGCCGATGTTTGAAATTCCCGGCATGCCCGGGGCGCAGATGGGCGCCATCTCGATCGGCGATATCTTCGGCAAAATGGGCGGCCGGACCAAGACCCGCCGCCTCACGGTCGAGGATTCCCACGAGCTATTGGTCAACGAGGAATCCGACAAGCTGCTGGATAGCGATAAGCTGGTGCAGGAATCGATCCATGCGGTCGAGAACAACGGCATCGTGTTTCTGGACGAGATCGACAAGATTTGCGTGCGCGATGGCCGCAGCGGCGGTGACGTCTCGCGCGAAGGTGTTCAGCGCGACCTCTTGCCGCTGATCGAAGGCACCACCGTATCGACCAAGCACGGCGCGGTGAAAACCGACCACATCCTGTTCATCGCGTCCGGCGCATTTCATATTGCCAAGCCGTCCGACCTGTTGCCGGAGTTGCAGGGCCGGTTGCCGATCCGCGTCGAACTGGAAGCACTGACGCGTGACGACATGCGCCGCATCCTGACCGAACCTGAAGCATCGCTGATCAAGCAATATATCGCGTTGATGCAGACCGAGGGCGTGACGCTCGACATCACCCCGGAGGCGATCGACGCGCTCGCCGACGTCGCGGTAGCCGTCAACTCGTCGGTCGAGAATATCGGCGCGCGGCGGCTGCAAACCGTGATGGAGCGCGTGCTCGACGAGATTTCGTTCGTAGCCCCGGATCGCAATGGCGAGACCATCCGGATCGACGCCGCCTATGTGCAGAAGCACGTCGGCGATCTCGCCAAGAACGCGGATTTGAGCCGGTTTATCCTGTAGCTCTGGACGCGTCGAGAATAATTGCGCGTTGCGCATCGCGCGACCGCCATGTGATAGTCGGCAGCTGGCTTTGCCGCTATTTCCGGGTGCCGAATGAATCTGCGTATGCGGGAAAACCCCTGGCGCCTGATGCTTGCCGTCAATGCCGCCGTCCTGATCGGGGTTTTTCTCTACAAGATCACCCGCGAGCCCTACGTCCCCTACATCCATCTATTGGTGGACTACCATTTCGGCTTTACCAAACGCGCCCTGATCGGCGCGGTGGTATCGCTGTTCTTTGCCAAGATCCCGGTGTGGCTGGTGTTCGCGCTCGCCGGCGGCGTCTGGCTGGTCACGCTGGCTCTGTTCGCCGAGCTGTTTCGGCGGACCTTCGGTTTCGACGACCGGCACCTGCCGCTGTTTGTCTTCATGGCCGGCTCGCCGTTCTTTCTGAAGAACTTCATGCACACGCTGGGGCATTTCGATATCTACGGCTGCGCGGTCGCGCTTTGCCTGCTGCTGGTGCCGGCGCGATCCGTTGCCTTCGTGTTGCTCGCCGCCTTGGCCTCGGCGATCCTCGTTCTGATCCATCACATTCATGTATTGATGTATGTGCCGACCATCGCGGTCATCGTGGTGCTGCGTTATTATCTGGCGCAGGGTTTCAGCCAGCAGAATGTCCTGATCGGAACGGCGTCGATCGCCGGGATCGGCGTTCTATTCCTGGCCGCGCAGTTCTACGGAACGATGGCGGTCCCGGAAGCGGAGTTTGTCCACTACCTGCAAGGCCGCATGGCCGATCCATCGCGGACCGAACTCTTGAGTTTCAGTTACATCTGGTATCAGCCGCTGCTTAAGGAAATCCACGATACCTGGCAGCGCATGCCCTCCAACCTGCTCGGCATTCCGGTGTTCGCGCTGCTGATCTGGCTGCATGTCCCGCTCTGGCGATATTTGGCGGACCTGATCCGATCGCTGTCCGATCCATTTCACCGCCGCGTCGTCATCGCGGGCATTGTCGCCATAAGCACCGGCTATCTGGTTATCTTTGGGATGGTGTTCGATTATTCGCGATGGATATCGAACTGGGCGGTCTGCATGTTCCTGATCCTGTATGCGGTCAAGGCGCTGCCCGCCACGCAGGCTGTGTCGCCGGTTTCAGCGGCCGATAAAAAGACCGCGGTTCTCGGCTGGATCGTCACCCTCATCCCGCGCGTCGGAATCGTGAGGCCGTTCTGATCTTTTGTTCAGGCGCACGTCTCAGATCCGCGACCGCCTGATGCGCACATACAGCGCACCCTCGCCGCCATGACCGATATGGGCTTCCTCGAACCCGACCACCAGCGAGCGGAATTCCGGCAGGCCCAGCCATTGCGGCACCTGGCGGCGCAACACCCCGCGTTCGGATTCAACTCCCATTTTGCCTTTACCGGTGATGACGAGCACAAATGTCAGGCCCTCGCCATGGGCGCGTTGCAAAAATCCGAACAGCGCGCGATGGGCGCGCGTCTGCGTCAAGCCATGCAGGTCGAGCCGCGCATCGATCTGCTTCCGCCCCCGTGAGAGCTGCGCGCGCTCGCGGCGTCCAAGCGGCGCCAGCGGCGGCGGGGCTGACGCCGGCTCGGGCTTGGCGGCGCGTGTCATTTGGGCGGGCGAAAGCGGTCTAGGCGGTGCGACAGGTCTCACCGCATCCGTTTCCGCATCCGGCAAAGCTGCCTGCGCTCTGGCGGCGCGAGGCTTCTTGCGCAGCGGTTTGATCTGTTTGGCGACACTCTCCCACAAGGCGTGCTCTTCCTCGCTGAGCGCGCGCTTGCGCCGCGACGATGACGCCGGCAATTCGGAAAGCGTGGGGGACGGCTGGCGTTTCATCGACTGCGGCGATACCGATGATGATAATAATAGTGATAACGGTAGCGGCGTCCGCTTCGGCTGGGCTGGATGTTCGGCCGGGCTTCCGGCAGCGGTACGGCGGCCGCCGCTGTCGTCGAAGCCTGCGCGGCGGTTGCGGCTGTGGCGGGCGTTGCGTTCTTCGCAGGTTCCGCGGCGCCGCCAGCGTTCTTTGCATCAACTTGCGGAAACAGCTTTGCGATTTTCTCAGAGGGCCGCGGATCCGGCAACGGCATATTGCGGCCGCGAGCGACCGGATCGAGGCTCTTCGGCACCAGAATGATGAAGCGCGCATTGTTCCGCAGACGGCCCGATACCCGTCCGGCGTCGGCGCCGGCACCGAAATAAATATCGGCGCGTGCCGGACCGACGATCGCCGACCCGGTGTCCTGCGCCACCATCAAGCGGCGAAACGGCGTCTTCGATTGCGCGGACTCGATCGGCAGTTCGCCCTCGATAAAAAACGGCGTGCCGTAGGCATGCAGCGCCTTGTCGACCGCGATGGACCGGCCCGGCGTCAGCGGAACGCCTTGTGCGCCCACCGCTTCATCCTTGTCGGAGAGCTGCACTTCGCGAAAGAATACATAGGACCGGTTTTGCCGCCGCAATTCCTTGGCGCCATCGGGATTCTGATCCATCCATTCCCTGATCCGCTGCATCGACATCTGCTCTTTCGGGATGATGCCGCGATCGATCAGGATGCGGCCGACCGCCGTATAGGGATAACCATTATGCGCATCGTAATTGATGCGGATGGTCGAGCCATCCTCGAGGCGGACCCGCGCCGAACCCTGGATTTGCGCGAACAGCAGATCGGTCTGGCTTTTAAGCCAGCAGATTTCGAGGCCGCGGCCGGCGATCGCGCCGTCTTCGATTTCGCCGCGATCATAATAGGGCACGAGCTTGCGCCGACCGATCTTGCGAAACACCTCGCCCTTGTTGGGCAAGCCGCTGTCGCTTTGCTTCTTGCCGCGGACGAACAGATTCGACGGACGGCGATAGACCGGCACGGTATAGACGTCGGTCGGCGTCCGGGATCCGTCGAGGATGGGTTCGTAATAGCCGGTGACGAAGCCCTCGCCCTCCCCGAGCCGCGATATCCGCAAGGGGAGAAAATTTTCCTCGAAGAAAGCCCGTGCCTTGGCGGTGTCGGAAATGTCAGCAACCTTGGCCGCGCGGCAGGGATCGCGCAACGAGCTGCCCAAAGCCTTCGGATCGGCGGGCGGCGTTAGTTGGGCCGATATCGACTGGCAGCTGGCGCGAAACGCCTTGTACGCCTGCAGATGATCGTCCTCGTTCCAGCCTGCAATGTCGGCCCACGCGATCGGGGCATACTGGCTGCCGCTGATCTCAAGCGGCAAGGGCAGCCGGGGATATGGGATCATGCGAGATGAAGATAGCGGCCTGGAACGCGCGTGACGCGCAGCAAACGCCACCAGCGGAGCCAGCGACAAGACGGCAGCGATCACGCAAACCGCAGCGACGTAGGGCTTGCCGCGTGCGTCAGTGAGCGCTTCCCGTGCCAACCAACTTCCAGTTCGGATCGCGTGACGTAACGTCGCGGGCAAATGTCCAAACATCGGTGATATCGCTGACCTTATCCGGATTCCCGTCGACGATGGTGCCGGCCTTGTCGCGGGTAACCGAAACCATCTGCGATACAAACCGGACGGTCAGCTGCGCCGCCCGGTCCCGCGTTTCGGCACCCACCAGTTCGGCCTTGTCGACCGAGACGAAGCGCGTCTCGGTCTTTTGCTCGTGCTTCTCGCGATCCTTGATCACGGCCTCGAAGCTCTCATAGACCTCGGACGACAGCAAATCTCTCAGCGCACGGCGATCGCCATTGGCGAAGGCCAGCACGATCATTTCATAGGCGCTGCGGGCGCCGCTGAGGAAATGGCGCGGATCAAACGACGAATCCAGCGCTGCGATGGCGTCAAGTCCCTGAGCCAGCGGCGTGCCGGGCTCGGCAAGACCCTTCCAGCGATCGGTCGGCGGAGCCGCATCTGCCGTGGGTGCCAGCGGCGCCTGATCGATCACCGCGCCCGGCATTGGAACCACGTTATTGTCCTGTGCTCCCTGCACCACGTTGCGCGCCGGGCGATCGTAAGGCGGCCGCTCGCTCCCGGTGCGCTGACCGAGTACACTGCGCAGACGCAGGAAGATGAAGACCGCCAGCGCCAGGAAGATGATGGTGTAAATATCCACGTCGTATTCGCTTTCTGGTCTGCGCCGGCAATGAGTCCGGCGGTAGAACGCTCCCATCGGGAACGGCGGAGATTACCTCATGGATGGGTCAGCTGCATGTAGGCACGAAACTTTGCCTGACCAATGGCGCGCTTTGGCATGAAAGGCCGTGCCCGTGGAAATAGGCCAAGCCAAGGCTCTCACCTGTTTGCGGCGTGCGAATTGTAGCGCGTTTTGGCTGCAAGGGGAAACCCGATAATGCCCGGAAATCGCGCATATTCAACAATTTAGGGTCCGCCCTCAATGGCAGCCTGGCGCGTGCGTTCCGGATCGATCGGCCCCCGATGCCAGAAACCGCGGCCCGGCCGTCGGCGCACGATTGTCGTCCTTGTGGAATGAGGCGGGGCTATGATAGCCACTCGCCCCGACACAGGCATTTTCGCACCTCACGAGCGTATTCGGGCGCAAAACCGGTCCACGCTCGGCGTTCCAGGAGAGATTTCATGACAAACGGCAACGGCGCGCCTCCCGAGGCGGCCCTTCCTCCCCAATTGAACGTGCTGGCGCAATATACCAAGGACCTTTCGTTCGAAAATCCGAACGCCCCGAGCTCGCTTGCGCCGCAACCGCAGCAACCATCGATCAATATCCAGATCAATGTCAGTGCGAACAATATTGCCGAAAACGAGTTCGAAGTGACGCTTCTGGTCGAAGGCAAGGCGGAAAACAGCGGCAAGGTGATGTTCAGCTTCGATCTCGCCTACGCCGGTGTGTTCCGCATCTTGAACGTACCGAAGGAAAACCTTCATCCGCTGGTCATGATCGAATGCCCGCGGCTATTGTTCCCGTTCGCCCGCGAAATCATCGCGACCTCGGTTCGTGACGGCGGTTTCCCGCCATTGATGCTCGATCCGGTCGATTTTGTCGGTTTGTATCGCCAAAATATGGAACGGCAGGCTGCCGCCGCACAGGCCGCGCAGATTAAACCGAGCTAAGCGCCTCGCGTTCGCTTAAGACGTCATCTCTCCTCAGGCAGATCAGAGGACGCATGCGGCCTTGCCGCAAGCCAGACTGCTCAGGCGTTCAGGAAATCGTTCCAGATCGCCTTGTCGCCCAGAGTGGCGACAAAGTCCCGATGCGCCAGGCGATCGGCCTCGGTGATTCGCGGCGCAAGCGGCAGCAGACGTTGCCGCCGCGGCAGGTCGCCATGTCCGCCGGCGCGGCTATCGCGGGCTTCGCTCGCCAGGATCAATTGCGACTGCCGGGCACCGATCAGGTCGATGTAGACTTCTGCCAGGAGCTCGGCGTCGAGCAGGGCGCCGTGCTTGGTGCGGCGGGAATTATCGATCGCATAGCGCGAGCAGAGATCGTCGAGACGGTTCGACACGCCCGGATGCTTGCGCCGCGCCAGCAGCAGCGTGTCGACCAGCCGGTCGCGCGGAATTGCCGGCCGATTGACGCGGTCGAGCTCGGCATTGATGAAACCGATATCGAATGACGCGTTGTGGATCACCAGCGGGGCGTCGGCGATGAACTCCAGAAATTCCTCGACCACTTCATCGAACAACGGCTTGTCAGCCAGGAATTCGCTGGAAAGACCATGCACGGCGAAGGCTTCGGCCGGCATGTCGCGCTCGGGATTGAGATGCCGGTGAAAGGTCAGGCCGGTCGGCATGCGATTGAAAATCTCGACACAACCGATTTCGACCAGCCGGTCGCCGCGCAACGGGTCAAGGCCGGTGGTTTCGGTATCGAGAACAATTTCGCGCATGACGACAAACCGCAAAAAGCAGCGAATCAAGATCGCCGTTGCGGCATCTTAACAACCTCGGCCAGAATGTCCCTGATTCGTGCGCGCACGGGATCAAGACCGTGCGAGGTATCCACCACGAAATCCGCGCGTCGGCGCTTTTCGGCGTCTGGCAACTGTCGCGCCAGGATGGCCTCGAGGGTCTCGGCGGTCATGTTGCCGCGCGCCAGGATTCGCTCACGCTGGACCTCCGGCGCCGTCGTCACCACGACCACCGCATCGACGCGCTTCTCGCCGCCGGTCTCGAACAGCAGCGGCACATCCATGACCGCGACGGCCGCGCCGGCTTGCTCGGCGTCATCAAGGAATTTTTGGTGGTAGCTCCGCAACATCGGATGGACGATCTGCTCCAGCCGTTGCATCGCGGCTGGATCATGCACCACCTTCGCCGACAGCTTGGCCCGATCGACCTTGCCGTCGGAAGTCGTGCCTGGAAACGCCGCCTCGATGGCCGGCACCGCCTCGCCTTGGTAGATCATGTGAACGGTCGCATCGGCATCGTAAACCGGGACACCCGCCTCCGCGAACAACTTCGCGGTGGTTGATTTTCCCATCCCGATCGAGCCGGTCAGCCCGAGAATCATCATCTAAAGGATCATCATTTGAAGGATTGCCATTTGAATTTCGCCATTCGCGGCTTGCAGGGATTTGCGATCACACACCGAGCAGCCGCTCGCTGCGCAAAAACGCCAGCAATGGCAGCAGCGGCAGGCCGAGGATGGTGAAATGATCGCCTTCGACACGTTCGAATAAATGCACGCCAAGACCCTCAAGCTGATAGGCGCCGACGCTGGTGGTGACGGCCTCGCCGGCTTCATCGAGATAGGCGCCAATTTCGGGCTCGCCGAGTTGCCGCATCGTCATTTGCGCGACTGATACTCCCTCGAACAATATCTTGCCATCGCGCACAACGGCAACGGCGGAGTGCAGTTCATGGCTGCCGCCGGCAAGGGCGCGCAGCTGCTCTGCCGCTTGCAAACGGCCGGCCGGCTTGGCGAAAAGCTTCGCGCCGCGCGCCAATGTCTGATCCGCGCCGACAACAAATCTTTCCGGCTGGCCCGCCGATACCGCAAGGGCTTTCCGTCGCGCAAGCAGTGCGGCGATATCGCCGGGCGCCGAAAGTCCCGAGGTTTGCTGAACCTTGCGCTCGTCGATATCGGCTGGAACGGCTTCGAAGTCGATACCGGCATTGGCCAGCAGCGCCTGCCGCGCGGCGCTCTGCGAGGCGAGTACCAACAGATATTTTCCGCGCCAGATCGTCATTCCGAAAGCCGTTGCCGCTGCCTGTCGGTGAACAGTTTCAGCACCGCCGCGGCAGTTTCCTCGATCGATCGCCGCGTGACGTCGAGCAACGCCCAGTTGAACTTGGCGCTCAACCGCCGCGCATAGGCGACCTCATCGGCAACGGCCTGGCGGTCGATATAGATATCGTTGCCGGGACCGGCGCCCATGCTCAGCAGCCGGTTCTGCCGGACCTGGATCAGTCGTTCCGGGGTGGCATGCAGGCTGACCACCAGCGGTTTCTTCAGCGTTTCCAGTTGATGCGGGATCGCGATCCCCGGCACCAGCGGAACATTCGCGGTGCGGATGCCGCGGTTGGCGAGATAGATCGAGGTCGGCGTCTTCGACGTGCGGGACACCCCGACCAGCACCACATCGGCCTCTTCCAGGCCTTCCACATGCTGACCATCGTCATGCATCATGGAATAATTCAGCGCATCGATCCGCTTGAAGTATTCCGCATTCAGGGTGTGCTGGGCGCCGACCCGCCCGGTGGTGGCCGCGCCGAGATAGGCCTGAAACAGTTGCATCACCGGACCGATAATCGAAAGGCTCGGGATGTTGATTTGCTGGCACTTGGCTTCCAGCCGGCCGACCAGATCCTTCTCCAGCAAGGTAAAAAGCACGATGCCGGGCGCTTCCTCGATTTCATCCAGCACGCGATCGAGCTGCTTCTGGCTGCGCACCAGCGGGTAGACATGTTCGACCGGCGTCACATTGGCATATTGTGCAGCCACCGCACGCGCCACCGTGATCAGCGTTTCACCCGTCGAATCGGAGACGAGGTGGAGGTGAAAATAGTTGCCGGTCGTGGGCACCGTGACCCCTGTGTATCCTGTGAATCGCTGTGGAGCTTACCTGCGAGAATCGTATGCGCGTCGATGGCTCAGGGATAACCCGGCTTTTTATTCACAGGCCTCGCGGAAGGATAAGTCCATTCGACGGTGGCGATGATAGCGAGGTTATGTGGACTTGTCTCTTGATAAGCTGACGATGTCGCCATGCAAGTGACTGCGGCGCGTAGCGTTATTCGGATGGCCCGAATTGCCACGCAAATTGTTGATGAATGTGAATAAGCCCGGAGAACTGCGGGAAAGATTTGCGCGGGCACAATCCACCGCTACTTAGACTCAAACCTAAGATTCTAAAATTATTGTTTTAGAAAAGACCTGCTTGCGGATATGTCTTCGTTCAGCGCGATATCAGGATGCTTGAGAGTTCTGATACCGGCCGGAATGTTCCAGCGGCGCCAGTGACGAACCAGCACTTCGCGAATGGGTGAGATGTCCACGATGTACGAATGGATCAAGGCGCTGCACGTGATCGCGGTAATCGCCTGGATGGCCGGCATGCTCTATCTGCCGAGGCTGTTCGTTTATCATTGCGAATCGGAAGCCGGATCGAAGCAGTCCGAGACGTTCAAGGTGATGGAACGGCGGTTGCTGAAGGCGATTATCAATCCGGCGATGATCGTGACGTGGCTGGCAGGGCTCTACCTCGCCTGGGCCGGGCACTGGCTCTCGGCGGGCTGGTTGCACGGGAAGTTTGTACTGGTGCTGGTATTGTCGGGTGTCCACGGTTTTTTTTCTCGCTGCGTCAGGGGTTTCGCGGCCGACCGCAACACGAGAAGCCAGAAATTTTACCGTATTATCAATGAGATACCGACTATTCTGATGATCGGTATTGTAATCCTGGTGGTGGTTAAGCCGTTCTAGGGAGAAACCGCGGCCAACAACTCCGACTTTGCGCCTGCTTGCAGAAGGCCGACTGATTTTCTATATTGCAGAAATCCCACCCCACGCAGGCGGATGTGGTTGTGTTCCGGTTTCCTCGTTGAACCGGCCGCCATGTCAGGTTTGAAGCCTCACCGGCACCTTCCTTGCTCAGGACTTCTGCGGACCTTTGATGTTGCGTCCGCATTTTCTTAAAGCCACCTAGCAATCCTCTCCCCGATTATTCCACAGGACCACCCCAATGCGGGAAATGAAACTTCAAGACCTCAAAGCTCAAACGCCGGCCGAGCTCGTCTCGTTCGCGGAAGAGAAGGGGGTCGAAAACGCCAGCACGATGCGCAAGCAGGAGCTGATGTTCGCCATTCTCAAACAACTTGCGATCCAGGAAACCGATATTATCGGCGAAGGCGTCGTCGAGGTTCTCTCCGACGGTTTTGGATTTCTGCGCTCGCCGGATGCCAATTATCTGCCCGGACCGGACGATATCTATGTCTCGCCCTCGCAGATTCGCCGTTTCGGGCTTCGTACCGGCGATACCATCGAGGGCCACATCCGCAGCCCGAAAGAAGGTGAACGCTATTTTGCGCTGCTCAAGGTCAACACGCTGAATTTTGAAGACCCGGAAAAATCCAAGCACAAGGTCAATTTCGACAATCTGACGCCGCTGTTTCCCGATCAGCGGTTCCGGCTCGAGCTGGAAGACCCGACCAGAAAGGACCTTTCTGCAAGGGTTATCGACATCGTCGCCCCGATCGGCAAGGGCCAGCGCGCATTGATCGTGGCGCCGCCGCGCACCGGCAAGACCGTGCTGATGCAGAACATCGCCCATTCCATCACAGCCAATCATCCGGAATGCTACCTGATCGTGCTTCTGATCGACGAGCGGCCGGAAGAAGTCACCGACATGCAACGCTCGGTGAAAGGTGAAGTCGTTTCATCGACTTTCGACGAGCCCGCCGTGCGGCACGTCCAGGTCGCCGAGATGGTCATTGAGAAGGCCAAGCGGCTGGTCGAGCACGGCCGCGACGTGGTGATCCTGCTGGACTCGATCACGCGGCTGGGGCGCGCCTACAACACCGTGGTGCCGTCATCCGGCAAGGTGCTGACCGGCGGCGTCGACGCCAACGCGCTGCAGCGGCCCAAGCGCTTTTTCGGCGCCGCGCGCAACATCGAGGAAGGCGGCTCGCTTACCATCATCGCGACTGCGCTGGTCGATACCGGCAGCCGCATGGACGAAGTGATTTTCGAGGAGTTCAAGGGCACCGGCAATTCCGAGCTGATTCTCGACCGCAAGGTCTCCGACAAGCGCACTTTCCCCGCGATCGATATCTCGCGTTCCGGTACCCGCAAGGAAGAGCTGATTACCGATCCGCAGCTGTTGAAGAAAATGTACGTGCTGCGCCGGATCCTCAATCCAATGGGGACCATGGACGCGATCGACTTCCTGCTCGACAAGCTGCGCAACACCAAGAACAACTCGGAATTCTTCGAATCGATGAATACCTGAGCCGACCGGCCGATTGTGAATGGGGCGCCCCTCGCGAGACGGGCGCCCTTTTCGTTTCATGTCCGGGAATCCATGCTGCGGTCTTTGCTGCAGCAGAA
>JAJYAH010000134.1 GCA_021779635.1 Pseudomonadota bacterium
CTGCCGCGGAGACCTCCTCCTCGCTCATGGCAACGGATTCGCCCGAGATGCGGCGCAGGCCGTAGGTGTGGCCATAGGGAAAGTCGACGGCGACCTGCACCCATTTCCAACCCTCGGAGCGGACATTGTCCGCCTCGCGCTCAAGCTTCTCGGCAACGAGGCGATCGAGCAGCATCGGATCCTGCAACCAGCCGCCATCGTCCTGCTGAAACAGGTCCCGCATGACGTCGCCGCCGGCGGCTTCGTAGGCCTCGATGCCGACGAACTGTGCGCGCTTGTCGGACGCGCGAACGGCCCCCTCGGTGAGAAGGCGCCTGATGTAGTATGGTTCCTTGTTGTGCGAACGCTGGACGGCCTCCCACACCTGGTTCTGATGCTCATGGTCGGGATCGACCGCAAACGCCATGAGCTGATCGAGGGTCATGCTGTCTTCGGCATAGACGTCGAGCAGTTTTGGCGAGACGGCGGCGAGCCTCAGCCGCTGCTTGACAATTTGGACGCTGACGAAGAAGGCAGCCGCCACCTCCTCCTCGGTCTTGCCCTTCTCGATCAGATCGCGGAAGGCGCGGAACTGGTCAAGTGGGTGAAGCGGGGCTCTCTGGACATTCTCGGCCAGCGAATCCTCCTCGGCGAGCCCGTCAGTTCGGATGACGCAGGGCACAGGCGCGGCGCGGGCGAGCCGCTTCTGCTTGACCAGAAGCTCCAGCGCGCGATAGCGCCGCCCGCCGGCCGGCACCTCGAACATACCGGTCTCGGCACCCGCATCGTCGAGCACGGGCCGAACCATGAGGCTCTGCAAGAGCGTGCGCCGCGCGATATCTTGCGCAAGCTCCTCGATCGATACGCCCGCCTTGATGCGGCGGACATTGGATTGGCTCAGCACCAGCTGGTTGAACGGGATGTCCCGGGACTGGCTGAGAGTGATCTTGCGAACGGCTTTGGCCATTGAAGTTTCTCCGCGACGGGCGATCCAGAGGCTCTCTCTGGACCTCCTGGCCCGTCACCAAGCGAAGCGCCGCCCTCTTCCTCTGAGGACGGCGCCAAGGCGGAGAAAAGCGAGGCTGAAGCTTCCCACGTCCAGAACGCGACGGAGGCGGGATCGACCTCAGTTGACCCGGTCGAGCAACTTCTTGGCCCGCGCCTCGAGATCGAGCCGGGCATCCTGATGCGGCTTGTCGCGGGCAACGGCCGTGATGCCCTGCACAAAGTCGAAGACGCTCTCGGGCTCGCGGCCCTCCTCGGCAAGCACGGTCTCGATGATCTTGGCCGTCTCCGCCTTGCCAAAGCCGCGCTTGCGCAGGAAATCGGTGCGCTCTTCATTGGTCTTTGCAACAACGCGCTCCCGCGCGGCCTTGATGCCATTGACGAATGGCAGCGGCGAGGAATTGGCAAACCGGGTGAGCGCCGGCGCCGCCTCGTGGGCGAAGCGAGACGCAGCATATTTGGAGTGACGGATGGTGATTTCCTCGAAATCCTCGACACCCCAGAGATTGCGGTTCTGACAGACGGCGCGAAGGTAGAAGCTCGCGATGCCGAGCGTCTTGGCGCCGACCTCGGAGTTCCAGCAATAGAAGCCGCGGAAGTAGAGGTCGGGCGAGCCGTCGGGCAGCCGGCCGGCCTCGATCGGATTGAGGTCGTCGACTAGGAATAGGAAAACGTCGCGGTCCGAAGCGTACAACGTGGTCGTAGTTTTTGTAATGTCGACCTGCGGATTATAGATGCCAGTCGACCAATCGAGCACGCCAGGCACTTTCCAGCGCGTATCGCCGGTGCCATTGCCGGCAATCCGCTGCACGGCGGCTACCAGCGCATGGTCGAAGATGCGGCCGTAGTCCGGGCTGGTGACCGCTCGTAGCTCGACGCGCCCATCCTCGACCTCAAGCGTCTTGATCTGCTCCGCACGATTCGAAGTCAGTCCATACTGTAGATTGATGGCAGCGAGCGGCGCCGGGAGTTGACGCAAATAGGCGGACGGCGCGCCGACGAACGCTGCGAGCTGACCGAAGCTCCAGTGAGTCGGCGCAAGAGGCGGAGCCTCGCCCGGCAGGATCAGCGTCAGCCGTTCGGCATCTTCGCGGTTCGCTTCCACCCGGATCGCCGCGCTTTCTATTGTCCGGGTCTGGCTTCGCTCCGCGCGGCCCCGCACGGCGGCGTGAAGCTTGGAGAGCGATAAGTAGCGCTCGTCAGCCGGCCGGGAAAACCATTCCGAGGACACGCGGCCGACATGCTCGCCGCGGCTCACATCCACCTTATAGCCGGCGCGTCCGCCGGGAGCGCCATCCAGTACATTCAGTTGGGTCATGGGATATCTCCACGACGGGCGCCGCGAGACTCTCCTGCGGCCCTCAACCCGTCACGGAAACTCCGGTCAAACTCTAACTCTGCGGCCAATTGATCGGTTCGATGTCGAAGGCAATGAGCGCGATTCCCCTCATAAATTTTGTCCGACTGACGCGCGAGTGGGGTAGTTCAGGCCTGTTTCTGGTTTCCGGTTGTTTCCAGAACTTCAGCTTTTGGTGTCGCCGCACGGCAAAATGGTTAACTGCGCGATTTTGCCGGCTCCGGTTCAGCGCTCATTTACCGCGCAGGACTTTTCAGATCCCTGCTGGCGTTGAGTAAAGCAAAGAACAACCACAACGCAATAAGTCGGTCGACGAAGGCCGAATATGAGGGATCCGACCATGGGGTACGCAGAAGCAATTGAACAACTTCAGGAGCATCTCAGCTTCGCTCTGGATGCGAAGATCGAACAAAATGGCCAAGCGCTCTCGCTGGTGGATCGCGCAAGTCTGGTGGACGCGCTTGTTGCTGTCTCCGGCTTCCTCTACAGCGCCGACGGTCTACGCCGCTTTCATTTCCAGTTCAACGAACTGGCCTCGGCCCTGGCTGATCTCGATCGTGGGGCCCAGCATCCCATCTTGCGCCCAAAACGAATCGGAGGGCGTCGTCGTCCCCCAGATCCGACGGATCTGCTCTGCGCCCAAGGACGGGTCGCATTCGCCATCGAAATGCTCGTGCGTGCGCGAATGTATGGCCAGGAAACCGATCGTGCTGGAAGCAACAAACGCCCAGGTCCGGGCCGACCTCGAAGCGGGGAGTCGACGCGAGCGACGATCATCAAGGATTGCGCGCAAACCGTGGCCAATCGGTTTCCTTGTCTCAGACATCTTGTCAGCAAGGGTGCGCGTTCCCAGACTCTAGCCGGTTCGATAAAATACTGGCACTCTAAATTCTATGATGACCAGGTTGAGAATCCTGAGGCCAGAGACATGTACTTGGACCTTAAGGAGAAGCTGAAAGAGATGGAGGAGAGCGACGCATTCTCGCCAGCGAACCTCGAGTACTTTGCCTTCGAGCACTTACGCGCGACATCGAAAGTTACGGAGTCCAGAAAGAAGAGCCAGGAATGTCTTGGACAGGAGTTGGACGAGAATAGCGGACACCCTATTCTTGAGTAAGTGCCGTTTTCCTCGAGCTATTTCGACCTTATTATTGCGTGCGAATGAGATCGCAATGGATGAGCAGTCATGCTCGACAATGTTAACTGGCACCGGTCCCTCCTGCGGCGGCCGCCGACTGGGCCGGCGGATCTGATAAGGAAGCGTGGTCATTCGTTCATCTTGAGCGAGGACAGCGTCGCGTCGATTTTCGCAGAGCTGCACGGCTCTGACGTTCGCTATGACCATAGCGCCCGGCAGTGGTTCATCTGGACGGGAAGTGTCTGGGTGCGTGATCAGACGCGAGCGGTTCACGCCGCATTGCGCGACTTGGCTCGCGAGCTGGCCAAAGGACTGGATGATAGCGCGCAAAAGAACTTCGGACGTGCGGCTTTCATTCGTGGGGTCGAGCAACATGCAAAGTGCGACCGCGACCTGGTGGTCACCTCTACGCGATGGGATCAGAATCCGAACTTATTGGGAACGCCGGCTGGCGTGGTCGAACTGACCACCGGACGGCTGAAGCCGGCAGAACACAACGACTTCATCACGAAGCTTACGGCAGTCGGACCGAGTGCAAAGGCCGAGTGCCCGCTCTGGCTTGCGTTTCTGCGTCAGGTCACGGGCGGTGATCGCGACCTCATGCGGCTTCTGCATCTATGGATCGGATATATGCTCACTGGCGAGACCAAGGAGGAGGTTCTCGTGTTTTTGTACGGTCCTGGCGGAAACGGAAAGACTGTCTTGGTGAATGTCATCGCGCGTCTGCTGGGCGACTATGCAACGGTCGCCTCGATGCAGGCGCTGATGGCGTCGAAGTACGACAGACATCCCGAGGAAATCGCCTGTCTCGCCGGCGCACGAATGGTGGTTGCATCGGAGACCGATGCAGGTAGACGATGGGACGAAGCGCGCATCAAACTGCTGACGGGCGGCAATGAGATCCGGACGCGCAAAATGAGGCAGAACAGTTGGACCTTCCGGCCCGAATTCAAGCTCTTGATCGAGGGGAACCACTTGCCGTCACTCTCGAACGTCACAGACGCGATCCGGCGCCGATTCCTCCTCGTGCCATTTGATTTCAAGCCTGAGAAGCCGGATCGGGACCTTGAGCGTAAGCTCGAGCAGGAGTGGCCGAGTATTCTGCGCTGGGCCATTGACGGCGCCGTGCAATGGCACCGGCATGGCCTGCCGCGGCCAAAGGCGCTGGTCGACGCGACCGCCGCCTACCTCGGCGAGCAGGACATCATCGGCAATTGGCTCATGGATCGTTGTATCGTACGAACTGGAGATCGTCGGATCTGCGAGACGTCGTCCTCCTTGTACCAGAACTGGTCGAGTTACGCCGAGGGCCGGGGCGAGGAGCCAGGCTCACAGCGCGCCTTCAACGAATTCCTCCGCTCGGCCGGGCTTGCTGGCCCCGAGCAGATTCGATCGTTGAATACAAAGGGCTTCCGGGGCATCAAACTCAAAGGCGAGTAAGGGCGCTGAGGGGCGCCGGCCAGCCTGAGGCTCGCTAGGCTTTCGTCCTTGAGGCAATCTAATCCAGCGGCACCCTAATAAACCCGTGCAGCGTTTCCCGAGTGGATATTCCGATAGATCGGGGAACCGTGACGCAGCTGCCTGACCGTGGACGAAGCGCGTGCGGTATTTCCCGTCCGTTTTGAAGCGCCAGCGGCGATCTGCATACACGTTCTACTCAAGCAGTCGGCCTCGTATCGCCTCCCTGCTTACTTCTTTTGTAGGCGAGACTTGCGTGCGCAACGCAGTCCTTGTTCGTTTCGACTGAAACGGCGCTCCTCTCTGACGCTTCGATGGGCCTGGCAGACGCGCAGGTGCGCTCATTGGCACCGCCGGGTCACGCCTTGGATCACTATCAGCTGGAATCGAACGACACGGCCTGGCGTGGGGCGGGAGATATTCTTGAGTAAATGGCATTTTTCTCCCGAATTTCCTCCGGCAGTTTGCGCGCGTCGAAGCGGACGAGCGAGCGGCGGCACTTGCAGCCACCGTGTGGTGTCCGGGTGCCGATCAACTGAGTGAGTAACATGCGTTTTTTCACGCACGAGAAGAGGATCAAAAGGGACGCCAGACGCCTGAAGAATTCGTTGGCGAAGCGCGGCTGCGAATTGAACTACATCAGGTGTCTCGATTTGATGGCCCGCCTGCACGGTTTTGCACATTTCTCCGAATGGCGGAACACGGTCTGGGAGGGGCAACTGAGCCTCGTCGACGAGGATGTTGACGACGACACCGTCGAACTCCGCTTCCTTCATCAGGAGACCGTGATGGCGGAAGCCGGCTTCGCCGCTGTTGCGGGCGTGGTGCTCGACGAGGTGAACCCCACCGGACGACACAAGCCGCCGCTCTGGGGCAACGAGGCCGCGGACGATGCGAGCTCGAGCGCGCTTCAGCGAAGGGAGAGCGATATCGATGCTTGATGCTGCCATCAGACAGACTGTGACGGCGGGCTTCGCAGCGTCGCGCTCTATCGGATGAATCAACCTCCCCTGTTCTTCTGAGTGCCCGCACGAAACCAAAAATGTACAACGTAAGGAGTGACGAATGCGTATCAAGGTGACCGACGCCAACCATGAGCGGCTCAAGTCCGCGCTGGACAGCGCTAACGGCAAGGCCCAGAAGCACACGGCTTCACTGGCCGACATCCTGGCCCTCGCGAACAGGGCCGAACGATCTTTGATGGCGGCGGGGATTCCCGGGCGCGGGCGGGCCGGCGCCGAGGTGATCTGGCACGCGGCTGGACCGGCGGCCAAGGCTTACGGCTACAAGATGACCCGCACCTGCGTCGCGCTGACCAGGGGGACGTGCGACTGGTTCTTGACCGAGGTGAAGCGCGTCGGCGTCTACCCGCAGCAGCGCGAGCGCTACCGCATCAGCATTTCCACCGTCCAGCGCGACCGCATCGTCGCGACGGCCCTGCGCAGCTTCGAGGTGCGCAACGCGGCCGCTGAGGTGAACGCCGCGTCGGCGGTCTAGACACGGGCTAGTCACATGGACATGAACTTCGACTCCAATCCCGAGCATAGCGAGCAGTCCGGCGAGCCGGAGCCGCGCATCTCGAAGGCCCGCCTGAAGCGTGACGGCTGGCGGGAAGTGCGCGCCTTTATCGAGCCGACCGAGCCGCCGACTGGCACGACGAACGAGAGGCCGGAGGCTCGGACCGACGCCGAGAGGAAGGCTGATCAGCGCCAGCGTCAGCTCGCCGAGGGTCTGAAGCAGATCAATGTCGTCGCCCCTGAAGATAACGACGCCCGCCTCCTCATCATGCAGGTCGCTAAGGCCATCAGGTCGAAGGCGGTTCGCCGCGACATCGCTGCCATTCTGGCCGACCGCGATCTCGTGAAGATCGGTCGCAGGGTGAGGCGGCTCCGCGGCAACGCGGCCGATCAGGTCCGCGCGCTGCTGCAGCTTTAGACGTCCTAGCATTAAAGGATCCACGCCTATGAACAGAGTGTACCTCGCCCAGCCGCTGTTCGACCGAAACAGCCCCGATTTCGAGCACCTTCCGAGCCTGCCGGCCAAGTTCACGCTGGACACCCCCGGCGCGCGGCTGGCGCTGGCGCTCAACTACTACACCGTCGAGGCCTACGCGCGGGAAGCGGATCGCGATGCGGCATGCGGCATGACCGCTCATCCGGACATCATGTACGTGCCCACTGACGAGGTCTCCTCCGAGGAGGCTGAAATGATCGGCTGCGGATATTCCATCGATCATCCGAAATTCGAGAAGGTGCTCGATCCGATCTTCTCCCGGCTGGTCGAACGCTTGATCGGCAAGATGATGGCCGCCGGCCGGAACGCAAAAGGTCCGATCGCCATGGAAGCGCTTTCGATTGCGCGGACGCGCTACACGATCGAAGCCATAGCCAATCGCGACAGCATCCGGTTCGAGGTTGACGGTCTGGCCGTGTTCGAGAAACGCGATCGCGCGACGATCAACGCCACGTGCGCGTTTCTCGAAGAACGGCTCCATCTGCAGCTCCTGCCGACGCCGCCATCGCGAAAGGCTCATTAGATCCGCAGCACTTGCGCGGAATAGCGAAACGCATCGTCTGCGTGGTGGCGAACCAAACAGGGCAACGAAAATGAACGAACTCATCCTCGATTCCACCATCCTTCATGCAGGACAGCTGAGCTGCTGGCCCATCCAGGAGAGGGGCCGTCCTCCGCTGCCTGCCTGCTTCGACCTGGCGCTCGGATCGGGTCTTCTCAAATTGACCCACGCGGCGATGCCGGACTGGGTCATGGTGTCGACTGAGCACATCCGCATCGCCGTGCCCGATGCCGTCAACATCACCCTTCTCCGCAAGGCGTTGGGCACCGGAGGCGTTCTTCGTTCGGCCCTGGTCGACTTGCGCTGGGCCGCGATCTCCGACCGGGGACTCCTCACCGCGTGCGGCGAGGTCTGGAAAAAGCTACAGAGCCTCGCAGAGCAGCCGGACGGTCGTGGCGCCGAGCGCGATGACAACAAATTCGACGATCCGGTGATGCAGCCATACGATCGCTGGCGGTATGGCGTCGAGCGCAACGGAAACGAAGCCTCCACCGACAAGCCGCAAGTGTTGGCGTTCCCGATCACGCACGTCAATCGTGCGAGGGAGCGCAATCCCGACCTCGTCATCGATGAATTGTATGACCTGCTGGCGAACGGCCTCAGCCCGGTGATGGCCAAGATCGGCGTGCCCAGGCGCAGCGCCGATTATGCGGCGGTGCGCGCCGAATGGATCGAGATCGCGATCGAGTCTCTCGTGGCGAACATCCAGGAGGCCGTGAAGCGCTGGCCGGTCCTGCCGGGCGAGCCGTTCCAGCAGATCGTTTGGGTCGACGAAGGCATGTTCTTCATCACGCTCGACACCATCGACGGCATGACCGTGGCCTCGGTGACGGCATCCAAGCAGGCACTGGAGGAGTTCAGCCTGGAAGTCCACAGGGTTGGGCACGTCCACCTAGCACGCGGTCTGGCGATGCTGCACCGAGCCTCGGTGTCCTGAGTGGACTTAGGCCCAAGACTAGTCCCCAAACCCGCCGACGCTGCCGCTGGCGAGCACAGACACACAATATTCAATAGGAGTAGGCAACATGGCAAAGAGCAGCGACCCGGACGGGCCTGAACCTACGACCGATCACGGGCAGCTCGATCGCTCAGTGGCCCGCGAGCGCGACCTCGCGACGCGGTACCGGCACATCCGCAGCCATATGAACGTGACGCAAGCGCTGGAAAAGCTTGGCGGGATCGAGAACGCTGGATTCCAGGACCTGCTGGCGCAACTCGCCGATCTCGGCGTGATTATCGGCGCCGACACCGTTCTCCCCAAGCACCTGGCGCGCCGTCAGGAAAGATTTGGGCTGACGCTAGTCCTTCCGGGACACGAGCCGCTGATCTGGCTCAATTTGCTCAAGCACGACAGCGTCGCCGGTCTCGTCGACACCGTTGTCCACGAAGCTGTTCATTGCACGATCCGGCATCTCGGTCGTCTGCCGCGTACGCCGGAGCCCGACGAAGCGATTGCTTCCTATGGTGAGGAAGTCGTCGCCCTTGCCGGGGCGAACCTCATTCTGCGGAAGATCGAATTCTCCGCGCGTCGCGAAATCGCGCGGAACATGATCGCGCTGGCCAATTGCAGGACGGTCCTTGGCCGGCTCGGATGCAGTGAGCAGTTCCTGCGCGACAGGCTTGCCGAGGCGGAGCTCGCGGCGGACTTCCTCACGGATTTCGGCATCGACGTCGCCGCTCCCACCCCGGAAGATATCCAGTCGCGCTCCAGCCGCAAGTAGCGGGGTGCGGACTTAAGAACTGAGAACAAGCAATACCCAAGAAAGTAGCTTTCAGGAGCCGTCTAGAGTGAACAATCTCCCCAGGATTCTCGAAAAGATCGAAAGACTGGCCGCTGCGTGCCGCGAAGAGATCGAAGCCTCGGATCGTCCGCTCGACGCTATGCCCGTTCAATGGGTGTTGCCGTTCTTTTTCGTGCACCCGGACCATGCGGCAGACTGGTGGCAAAGCGTCCGTCCAGAAGTCTGGGAGCGGTTTCATCGTCTGAAACAGGAACCGGAGCGCCTGATCATTCCGGAAGCGGAGTTGCAGAGGACGCCCTTCGCGTTGTCGCACGCGGAGATGCGACAATTCCGCAATGGTCCACTGCTTCGGATGTTGTCGCTGGTTGATTTGCGACTTCTTCGACATCGCGGCGGACGCCTCAAGCGTCACGTCGAGCTCGACATCCGCGAGGCACTGGAGTTCGAGGTGTTTCGGCGCGATCCGGAAATCGGCGCCCTGCTGTCCTGCATGCATGCGCAATTCGATGGCGCTGACGTGTCGGTGGTGAAGGGCGCCGGCTTGAATAGGCTTGCAGAGCTTGCCTGGGTGCCCGGGATTCCGACGAAGGGAGCGCCCGCGGACGATACTTTGAGTGAGGAAGATCGCCGCCTTGCGCAGTTCGAGACGCTGAGGTCGGAAGGCGAAAAGCTCGCGGTACGATGGCTCCCGGGCCTGACGGACCCAGTCGCAGCGGAGGCAACGGTCGTCGGACAGATTCGCGATTGTGTTGCTGGCGCCCGCTGGTCGCGAGCGGAGTTCGAGGATGCGATCAAGGCTGCGGCGAACTGGGTCCACACGCTGGCGAAGGCGTGCGTTCATACCAAAGAGGTCGCGGAAGAAAAGCACCAACTCGCCAAGCGCGCGAAGGACGTTGAAGCCTTGAAGCGACCCCCGAAGGACAACAATCCGTTTCATCAGGAGCCAATGACGCGCCAGCAACATGAGTTATTCACTAGAAGCAAGTTTTCGGCGGTTGAGCTGGCGTTCGTTGCTGTGGCCGCCGATGTCGATCCGAACCTGGTCACGGTCAACCACGTGCTGGCGACGACGGAATTCCGGCTGGCTCGCAAGCTGGGCCAAATCGGCCGCGGCCATCAGGCCGTCTTCGATCCGGAGGAGATCAGGGATCTGAACGAATTGATCTCGGGCGAGCAGGGCCGTGTCGAGGGCGCGATGTACCTTGACGTTCAGCAGTATCTGGCTGAGTGCATCCAAGACGTCATGGCGCTGCCCGGAGGCAAGGCCCGTCTGGATGAAGCGATCGCTCCCGGGCAGGATTTTGCGCTTCTGGATTAGGCCCGCTGGGGGCTACGACGCCGCTAGGCGGATTTTTGACCTCCCGCGCAATTAGGTCATTCATTTCCGAGACGGGTGCGGGGCGGATGGGCTCCTCTGGCCGTGATCGCTGAAGATCCGAGCCGAGAGGGAATCATGTCGAAAAAGATGCGTAATGACGGCCTTGTGCTGCCGTTGAAGTTGCCCGCGACCACGATCATCACCCAGGACAAAGGGGGCGATGGAAAGAGCCTGGTCAGCCACGCGTTGTCCGAACGCGCACGGATTGCCGGGGTCCCGGTCGGCGTCGTCGAGGTCGACACCCAGGGAAAATCGCTGTCGGTCCTGGGGCCCCATGTGCTCTCGATCGCGACCGACGCGAAGATGGCGCGGCGCGATCCCAGTGCCGCCTTGCGTGCCCTGACGCCGCTCTATGACACCCTTGAGGCGACGGCCAAGGCCGGTGGCCTCACGGTGGTGGAGTTCGGGGCCAACGAAGCCTCGCGGGGTGCTTTGTGGACGGGGATGGTGGACCTGCAGGAAGATCTCTCGGCGCTCGGCGTCGAGGTCTTTGTGGTCACGCCCTTCACGGCTCAGGCTGAGTCGATGCGCCGGGGCGCCAAGTCGGCCTCGAGCTTTCTCGAAGTGCTTCCCGACGCCCACCTGGTCCTCATCGAAAACCAGCGCGATGGCGCGGTGAGCGATCTGCATCCTGCGAGCGATGCCGCCGAGGCGTATCGCACCTCGATCATGCCGCTCGCCAAGAACGCGATCACCCTCTGCATGCCGATGATCGAGGCAGGCAGCTGGCGGCCCTTCGAGGCGCGCGGAGCGCGCCTGGTCGATGCGGTGATGATGCCGGTCGACGAGATCATGAAGGTGACGGGGCTGCCGCGGCCGGAGGCCAAGATGATCCGCGGCGATGTCGCGGCCTGGTGCTCGGAGATGTTTGCCGAGTTCGACAAGCTGAT
The DNA here is from genome assembly GCA_021779635.1 of Pseudomonadota bacterium. The sequence goes on from JAJYAH010000134.1 coordinate 11,523, forward strand.
TGCATTCGAGGGTGACAAGAATGGCCAATGAGGAATTCGAGAACGCGGTTGCGGTAGCCACGGCAGATGCTTCCGCCAGCCGTAAGAAGCTCGGCTGCAGCTATGCAGCCGAGTTCCGGGCAGGTCCCGACACCTTCGATCCCCGCAAGCTCGTCCCTCTTGGCAAGGAGGGCCTGCTGTCATTCGTCACCACCGTGAGCGTGCCGACGCGGAGCCTCGAGCCGGCGAACGCGCCCGAGATCGATACCATCCAGACGAGTCCGGCCGATCTTGGCTGGCGCGATAAGCAGAACGTGCCGCTCCCCTTCGAGCTGGTTGCCCTGCTGTTCGGCGCTCTGGCCGGGATCGGGATCGTGTTCGGTTCGGCAATCGCGTTGACCCCAAACGTGACGCGATCCGCTGCTCCGACGGGGTTCCGCCTCCTTCACCACGAGAGCTGGACCTCGGCGAGGTGGCCAAGGTCCTGGACGTCTCGCGTCCGGGCTTGAGACCGAACCGAGCCGCGACGCCTGGGTGGCTCGCCTTGCGCTGCGCCGGGCCGGTCGGTAGCATCGCCCGATTCAGCGCTGGCTCGT
>JAJYAH010000135.1 GCA_021779635.1 Pseudomonadota bacterium
AGGGATCGTCCAAAATGATGTCTGCGTCTTTGCGGTCAATGACGAAACGCTCCGCCAAGGCCTTGGTGATCCGTGCTGGCCTGGAGGCGGTCGCCTTGTCGGGTGCCGGCCGATTTGTGCCATCCGCGGCGGGGCGCGGCATGATCTTCACGCTGCATCACGTCCGACCCGCGCGCGGCTACGATTTCGAGCCGAACGGTCATCTGTCGGTCACGCCTGAATTCCTGGACGCGGCGATCGCCGTCGCCCGCCAATGCGGATTGCACCCGGTTCATCTCGAGGAACTGCCGGAGTTGCTTGCGAACCCGTCCGACCGGCGGAAATTCATGTGCTTCACGCTTGACGACGGGTGCCGCGACAATGCGACGTTCGCCGCGCCGGTGTTCCGCAAGCATGGCGTTCCCTACACGATCTTCATTACGCCCGGCTTCGTCGAACGCAGCCGGACCATGTGGTGGGAGACCGCCGAGGCGCTGACGCGCGCGGCGGCGTCGTTCAATTTCAATTTCGGCAACGGCACGGAAACCGTGCCATGTTCGTCGCGGCAGGAGAAATTTCTGGCTTTTGAGCGGCTCGCGAAATTTGTCGAAAGCGTCGACGAGGACGATGCGGTGGCGAAGATCGATCAGGCGGCGATGTCTGCCGGGATCGATCCGCTTGGCATCGTGGACCAGGAGATCATGACGGCGGCTGAACTGCAGGATCTGGTGGCGGATCCGCTGGCGCGGCTCGGCGCGCACACCATCACGCATCCCAATTTGTTCCGCGTATCCGACGATCGCCTCAGGCAGGAAATCGAACAATCCGCCGCCCGGGTCGCGGCCTATAGCGGTCGTGTACCGAAGTCTTTTTGTTATCCTTATGGCGGCCGCCACGCCGTCGGTCCGCGCGAGACCAGAGCGGCGATCGACATCGGCTTCAGCCTGGGCGTGACCACGCAGCCCGGCGTCCTGAATTCGGCAAGCGTTGAGCGGCTGAGCGAGTTGCCCCGCGTATCGCTCAACGGCCAATACCAGAAGGGCCGCTACGTCAGGGCGCTGGCATCGGGCCTGCCTTTCTTCTTCATGTAGCTTCTGCGGCTGAGCTTGCCGCTCCGCACGGATGATGCCGGTGAAGCGCGATGAGATGAATCTGCCGCGGATCGGCACCTTTCTGGGCCGTGCACGATCGCCCGGGAATTCCCATCCATCGGTGGTTGCCGTGCGCGGCGGCGACGTCGTCGATATCACATCGAAACAGGCACCGACCGTTCGCGACATCCGCGAGATGGATGATCCGGCCGGCTATGTAAGCAGCGCAAGAGGCGAAGCCGTCGGTTCGGTTGAGGTGATCGCGGCGAATAGCCGGGCGCTGCAGCCACTCAAAACAAATGACGGTGATTGCGGCCGCCTCGACCTCTCCTGCCTCGATACAGCCATGCGCGAAGGTGCAGACTTTGTCGCGCGTTGCCGCGGGCTTGATCTTTTTCACACGCGCGACTTTCTCCAGATAGGGGTCCGTCCGCTGATATTCACGGAACAGCCATCGACAGTCCCAATCGCCGGTGACGCCGTGGAGGAGATCGGCAATTTCGTTGGCGATCCCATTCGTCGATTTGCGTATTGAGAGTGGCCGGCCGTCCGCCACTCCCGTTCACCTGTGAACAGGTCGCGCTGGACACAACGTATTTGCAGCGTTGCGGGTCGGACAAGATCTCAATCACGCCTTGTCACGTGCGATAGACCGAAAGAGGAGGATGATACAGTTGGTTAACTAGCGCCTATGCATTACCTCCACGATGCCGCCCAATGCTCTTTCAAAAATTCGCGGGCGGTAGCTGGTGCGGTAATTGCGCGGGCTTTCGACCACATCCGGTAGCGGCTCCATCGGTTTGAAGCTGGTCACGGGTTTAGTCGCGATACCTTTTGAGCCGGCGCCGTGGATCATCAGTGTAAGTTCATTTAGGTGTATCAGGAAGTCAGGTGGCATCGGCTGCGGCTTATCCTCGCGGATCGCTCGAACCATCTCTGCGATGCCGAGCAATTTGTCTTGAGCGTAGATCTCGCGGCGGCGGAGCCAGCTCACAAACTTGTGCTTGAGCGAGCGGCCAACACCCTGTTCTGATTCCACCGCATGTGATTTCCAGCGACGCAACAACCGGAGCTTACGACCGCCGATACCGAAAATCCCGCCAATCGACGGTCGAGCGCGCAAGATGTAGGCCTTCCGGGCACTGAGGCTGACCCTGGTGAATCGTTCGAGATGGACCGGCGATTGGTCATGGAATGCATTGTCTGCACAGATCTCACCTTTTTCGCCGATGATGCGCAGGCGATGGTCCCTTGGTGCGACCCAGGTGCAAGTGATCCGAGCCGCTACTCCGTTATTGAAATCAAGGCACCCGACGGAGAAGTCTGGCGTGTCTGCGGGGGAAAGCGGCGTATCTGTCGTGTGTTCGACCAAGGTCTTGGAAAATGCAGTCACGGAAGTCGCCGGCCCGAACATAGCGCATATCCACACCAGATGGTAAGCGATATGCTCGACGGTGCAGCCTTCCTGGAACTCTTCAACATACGGGAATGGAGCACCCGTCGGACTTTGCACCGTCTCGAGTTTCATAAAGTGAGCGGGATTGTCGTCAAGCTCCGCATATACGAGCACCGGCTTACCTACGGCGCCGTCGCGAACGGCTTTCCACATGGTGCTCACCGCGTCGCAGTAGAGATTGCAAGGGGCTCCTGTAAGAACCAAGCCGCGAGCCTGTGCGAGCGCAAACAGCTCGCGGGTCCGGTCAAGATTGGTAGTGAGCGGCTTTTCAGAATAAACATGCTTGCCGGCTTCCAGGGCAAGTTTGATCGCGTCGTAGTGAGATTGAATGCTTGTTAGGTTGACGACGATTTCTACTGTCGGATCAGCGAGCAAGGTATCATAGCTGGGATAAACTTTGAATCCGTAATGACGAGAGATCGTGTTTGCGCGCCCTGTGTCGACATCGAACACGCCGCAAACCTCAAGTTCCGGATGTGCCCATCTCGTGCGCATGTAGATGTCGAAGACGTATCCGCATCCCACGAAGGCTATCTTCATTTCTTGCGAATCCTGTAATTATCTAACGTCGATGATTTTGCGGATAAGTCTCTGGTGCTCGACACAATATTAGCCGGCTTGTGCTCGACACTGTACGATAGGAGTGTGACGAATAGTTGCCTCATTACGCGGCACCAATTAATCCAAAATGGGCCGTTTCAAATGCGTAAATATTCCGCAGCGGAAGCTAAGCACCAAGACACCGAAGCTTCCCTGGCACACCTCTTACTGGAGAACGTAAATGCCGAAGAGATTGCCATTCGGTCCGAAATGAGCCTCACGGCCGCGACCCACCGAAAGAAATTGCCCGCATTCGTCGGAGACGACGTGGTCGACTCCGGTCCCTTGCAGGCGTCGGTCAAGGAATTGCTGCGCAATGCTCGCGCCGAGGGCTTTCCATTCAGAGCTGGCTAGACGATTAGTCGATCATCTCTCGCCGTGCGACGAGGGTGGCCAATGCACGAATTTTTGCGCCGCAGTCCCGATGACCACCAGGCTTAGTCGCGACGAATATCCGGCATTGCCGAGGTGATTTTCGTATGAACGCGAACTAAAGCCCTTCGAACTGTTGGACGCCATGATGGCGCGAGCGACGGTCAGGGAGTAAGTGCCTCCTCGTTCGCATGCGGCCTGACTTCGGTCTCATTCAACCAAGCCAACATATTCCGACAGCGCCTCAAGCTCTTTTTCTTTCACGACGTGCAGAAAAGCATCTTTCTGGTAGACGAGACCAGCGTCACGAAGCTGCTTCATCGTTCGATTGACATGGACGACATGCAAGCCGAGTGCGTCGGCCAGCATCTCCTGCGTCAGCGGAAATTCAAAAAGCCCCTGATTGACCAAGCCAACCGACGACAAACGCTCATGCAATTCCAGCAAAAGGTGGGCCAGTCGTTGCGCCGCACTATGACCACCCAACCTCACCATCTGATTTCGATAATAGCGAAGGTGTTCACGAGCAACGATAGTACCGAACCGCTCAATGACCGGGAGCAACTGCGTGCCTCTGCAATTTGTGATTTTAGCTATGTCCAGGAGTTCGACGGGTGTGATCGCGACAATTCCGCTGGAAACGACTTCTCCAATACAACTAAAAGGTTCGAGCGGGTCACCTGGAATGAGGAAACCGGAAATCTGGCGTTTGCCATCGGCAACGAAAGTTTGACGGAGAGCCCAACCGGAAATCAGATAGCAAAGACGTCTGGAATCACCTTCTTCGGCTATCAGAGAACCTTTTGGTCGGGTTTCGCTCAAGGCGGCCCGGACCTGAATTTGCTCCGTATCTGTCAGCCTGATATCTGACGCGATCATCCTGTTCAGGAGCACTTCTCTCGTACGTCTCGCTACGTCCCGCGCTTCCGCACGCATCTCAAACCCCATATAGCTGTCCGGCCCCGCCAGATTTCAGCGTCTATCAGAGGCTCCCATATTTTTTTCGACGCGATCTGAATGATCGTCGTGCACGCACATTCGCTAATCTATTTGCTTACAACACTTATTGCGAGTTCAGTTCAAAAATAAACCCGATCATTTGTCCATTCTTCGGTTTTTGACAAGCGCATGAACAAACGGCGAGCTCGGTGCACATCAAAGTAGCAGTTTCCTGCCTTTCTGCCTCGGCGATGTGCGCCCGGGAGGATTCTGTCAATCAATATAGCATCATGCTGGTTTTCTTTTGATCAGCACCGGGTCGCTAATCTCGGCTGCCCGAACCAAACGGCTGGTGCGGAGTATCGAGATCTCAGACTTCCCATCAGACGCTTACGCGCGGCGGCCGAGGGGCGGCTCCGAAATTGGGTTGATGATGAAACCCAGAATGAGGCTTCCGAACGTTACCATCATAGTTTTCATACGAGGATTTGCCCGGCGAGGGCCAAACGGGCTCGATCAGGTTTGCAATGCTTCGACGCTGGTCGGTAAACGCTGACGTCGTGGGATCCCGTAGTTGGGCGCACCCAGATCCCTATCGATACTTCTGCGCTCCTTCAAACGACGGAACGTCTCAGAAGATGTGTCAATTGCCAAAACTGCAACCACCTTGGCCAACTTTTCGTTGCAGACCCCGCATGGCTGTGACAATAGCCACGCCAAAGCTGCAATTGACTGCCGGTCTGAGATGTTGGGATCCGGGAATCGTTGGCACGGGTGAGGCGTGCCGGGGCTTTGGGCGGCCCAGACTTATAGGCCGGAATCGTTGAGAAAAATGTCGGTAGAGCTTACGGAAATTCAGATCGCGTCTGACTACGACCATGAGGGACGCCTCATCTTAATTGATGGTCGGTTGGTGGCCGTGATGGTGAAGTTATCAGAGTTACACGAACACCTCGCTGGACGTTGGTATCTTGAAACGGGATATGGGGTGCTGAAATACGAGCGGCCAAGTTTTTTGGATTTGGACTGTGCGGTCGAGTGGATACAGTATCGACTGGCGGGTGATCCGCTCATTGGAAAGTCCGTCTTTTCCTGAATGGGCGCCGGGATTGTTCACTCAAAAAATATCAGCCAATTTCACGGGTTTTGGCTGTCGAAGCTCAGTTGCCACCGCTAGGCTGCGAACTTCAATAACTTGGCCCAGTTGGCGGTCAGTGCAATGCCCGTGTCGACGCTTGTCGATGGCCGAAAGCCCAGACCTGCGGCTCGCGACATCGAATACTGGACGTCGGTAGCAAACCGCTCTACTTCATCTGCATTCGGCATCAGGCGAAGGTCAGCCTCGGTTTTCATCATGATCGACTTCATTCTCGGGCTCCTTTGTGCGATGGCACTAAGCAGCTATCTGTGGTGGGCAAGCATATATTTTCCCAGTTTTCGAACGGGTACGCGAAGCGCGACGCGAAGGCCCAGCGATGGGTCGGGGGACGCCAATGGCGGCAGGTCCAGCGCTGCATTAAACCTCTCAAGATATGAATTCCAGGTAGGCACTTCTGGGCCGTTTGCGTTGAAGTTGTTGAACGTGCCGAAGTCCGTTTCGATCAGGAATCGCACGAGGCGAACCAGGTCGCCGACGTAGACCAGATTGCAGCGACCTTCACCCCCGCTTCCGAGCGATCTCCAGCGACCGGAAGCAAAGCGTTGGATGTAGGGGATGGTCCACTGTTCGCTGAACGGGCCGTAGACGAGCGTCGGCCGTACGGCGGCGATACGGAACTCACGCTCCGCCGATTGTCGGCAAATCTCCTCGGCTTCGCGCTTGCCCTTGCCGTATTCCGTGATGGGCATGACGGGTGTTGTATCTTCGTCAACATTGCCAACCGCAGCTCCGTAGACCGCTACCGAACTCATGAAGATGAGCTTCTTCACGCCTTGTCGTTTGGCGCATTGAATCAGACGGCGCGTCCCCTCGACCGTGATGGTGTTATCGTCGCCAGGTCCCCGCGCGCAATGCACGACGTAGTCAACATGTTTCAATGCCTTCGTGAGCGAGACGTCGCTCATGATATTGCACTCGACAATCTCCAGCGGAAAACGCGCCACTCTTGCAGCGCTTGACCAGCGGTTGATGCCCGCGCGCACTTCGGCCCAGCCCTGCAGGTGAAATGCCTCGGCAACCCAACCGCCGACGAATCCACCCGCACCGGTGACCAGAATGCGCGGTCTCATGATTTCCATTCCTTATAGCTGTCGGGCCAGAGCTCGGTTGCCATGTTGTAGAGCGAGTCGATGGTGATCAGGGCCGGGATGACATCGGCGGCCGGCACCAGCAATTGGTCGCGACCGGCTATGGTATCGGCAACGTTCGTGACCAGGCGCTTTGCTATAGCGGGCCAGCCGGTTTCTCCCGGAGTGCGGATGTTGCGCCAAAAACCGTTGGAAGATTGCGTTGCGATCTTTGAATAATCGAGCGTCGAGCCTTTCAGGCTGCCCTTGGTGCCCTCAACGAGGTAGGTGTTGGAAAGCTTGGAGTGGAAGCTGATCGCGAGTTCGATTTCGATGTCCTTGCTCTTCATTTTGGCCGAGACAAAGGCCTCTGGACCGCCATAGCCATCTGTCAAAATCGACAGGGGTTTTGGCGTCTCCTGAAGCCACCAGCAAATTTGATCGAGGACGTGCACCCCGATATCCGGCAGCGCCCCGCGGGGATGTCCCGAGCCCCATGGGCGTCGAAAGTAGAATCCCGATTCCGTCGGCCAATCGAACTTGTGGCCCTCAAACCAGCTAATTCGCCTGATCTCGCCAATGTCTCCATTTCGGATGATGTCGCGTACCAATGCGTAGGAAGGAACCAGCCTCCGATACTGATTGACGGATAGCAGGCATCTTCCTTTGGCTGCGTCTAACAGTGAAATGGCTTGATCTGAGAACTCGGCAAACGGCTTTTCAACGATCACGTTAATACCGCGCCCAATCAGCGGCATCGTCGTGGCGACGTGCAGATGACTGGGCGTCGCATTGATTGCGAGGCCAACCGACTGCGGAATTTCGGCGGCCTCCGTAAACTGCTGGTCATCCGAAAATCCAAATTTGGCAATTGCATTTTTTCGCCGATCCTTGGACGGGTCAACGATCCAGGTTGCCGCTCGCAGGGCTGCATCGCTCGCCAGCACTGGAAAGTAATATTGATCGGCAATAGCGCCACATCCGATCACGGCAATCTGCAGATCACTCATTCAGGACTACCTGCCGCAGTCGTTCCGGCCGAGGAGGTCACCATTTGACCAAGCGACGCGCTGGGGTGAGAACCGAATGCGGCCGTTCGCGACCGGTCCGCCGTTGGCGTCTCATGAACCGGGTCGGAAATCATGAAGATGAACTCGATCACGGCGCCGACCGAGAGTAGCGTTCGGATCCATAGAAAGACCCAGATAGATGCGACGATTGCTCTAAAAGCCGCGCCTGTCTGTAATCTCAGGAGAAATGTTCTGTCCATATTTCATCCACAGCTGAATTCGGCTCACTATCGAGGAACTGGCCGCAATCGGCTGAACAGAGCTAACGCGAGGTTTCAATCGGGGGCCTTAACCAAAGTTAAGGCGAGGGCAACGAGTGAGAGGACAGTCGTCACTCCTCGAACAACACAGAATTTGCCGGAGCCGCAGACGTAGCAAGCCCTCCATCCGAGGCAAGTCGGCCAAAATCGACATCATTTAGTCTGGGAACTGGTCGCGGAAGCAGTGTACTCGATCTTGTCAGCGCGTTCAGAAAGGTGAGTGGTAGGGACATCCCTCTGGTGTTTGCTCCAAGAAGGGATGGCGATGTGGCCAGTTACTACGCCTGCACCGATCTGGCGGAACGGCTTCTTGGTTGGCGTGCCACCCGCAATTTAGTGAAGATGTGCGCGGATACTTGGAATTGGCAACGAAGAAATCCCGGTGGCTATCGCGGCGTTTCCGCTGACATGGGGGGAGCCGATGAGAGCATCATACACCCGATACCTCTGGATCCGACAAAGACCAACCGGGTAACCGCGTAAACGAGCGTGTCATGCTGCTTCAGTCGTCAGAGGGCTTCGATGCATGGGGGAAACGCAGCGCGAGGATGACGCCGCTGCACAGGTATGCGAAGTCGAACCCGCTACGGATCTACCCGGTCCGGATCGTCGACGACCAAGTCTGTATCGACGCTGTGGCGCTTCCCGCCGGCGAGGTAGTTAATCGACTAGCTTCCTAAGGATATTGATCAACTGGCCGCCGGGGCGCCGCAACTCGGTTAGGATGCTGAAATGGTTTGCACCATCGATCGGATGCAGCATGCCGGGCGCGCCTGCGGCCACGCGCGCGCCATGAAGCTGGATTGAATCGAAAACCAGTGCGGGCAGTTCGGCGGTGCCGTAAGCGATGTCGAGCCTCTTATGGACGACGGGCAATCGGAGCGGCGACAATACCGCTACTTCCTGATCGGTCAATTTGAGCACATTGTTCAGTACAGTGTCGCGGATCGGCGCAAGATCGTAGACTCCGGAGATTGCAAGGCCCGCGGCTATGCGCGGGTGATCGAGCGTCATGGCGACGAGCTGAGCGCCGGCCGACCAGCCCGCCGTTACCATGGGTCCGGCGATGCCGTATGCCATGCCATTGCTGGCCAACCAATCGAGCGCACCGGATATCTCCGTCACGATCTGGGTCAGAGTTGCATCGGGTGCGAGTGTATAGCCGGGTATTGCGACCGACCAACCGTGCGCCGCAACGCCTTCGACTAACATGGCGAATGCCTCGCGGGAATTGCGCTGCCAGTAACCTCCGTGCAGGAATGTCAGGCAAGGTGCTGCCCCATCGGCAGCCGGATAAATGTCGATCTTCGTCCTCTCGCGGTCGCCATAGGGAATATCGAGAAAGGATTTGCGACTGGCGCGCAGAGCTGCGGAGGCCTCATTGCGTTCGGCAATCAATGCTGCGCTGTTCTTCACCGCCGCAGTATTGTCGTAGGCCGCGTCGCGCTCGGCTTGGGAAAGTGTGCCCCAGTTGAGCCGGGGATCGAGAGAGCCTGCTTTTCCAGCCATGACGTCATTCACGCCAAATACTCCAGCAACATTGTCTCCGCGTTCCCTGTACAAACGGCAAGCTATTATATCCGCGTGTCTCGGTTCAGCAATCGAAAGATTGATACGCGCGGCATTTTGGGTCAGCAGCTTAGCGTGGCGAACGCGACATCGCTTCGAGAGAGGCAGCCGTGCTTCGCGCCGATCAGAGACTGAGCAGCGATAAATTCGATTACTCCTTGTGGCAAACTGATGGCGTGTCTGCGGTTGATTGACCGCTTCTGGCCAAACTGGATCGAAGTTGGATCCGGATCAGGAGGGAGCAGTCCTCCCTGATTGTCGAGATGAACCAAAGCCAACCGCGGTAGCGAAAACTGGCCCGCCTTTTGATCACCAGTGAACAAGATGCACACAGAGCGCCGCTCAGCATCTGTGCAAATTCGCATTAGAGCGCCTTATTCTTTCAATGAGAACTTCTCATTTCTTGCCGGCTTCGCTCGCTGTTAGCATTCTCCTCGAGTGAGATTGACGCAACAGCCATCGAATTGTTTGCAAGGAGTTGGATATGGGCAGGGATACCGACAAATCAGGCAAGGGAAGTGTTGTAAGGGGGCATCGGCCCTCTCGTCGACAGTTACTGAAGGGGGCTGCGGCGGTGGCTGGTGCCGCGGCCGGATCGAGTGTGATCGGCGCCCCCGTGATCTGGGCGCAGGAGATCAAGGACATTGAGCTTCGACACGTTGGCGTTTCCTATTCCGTGGTGAAGGCCATCGGCGATCAAGCCGCCAAGGATCTCGGTTTCAAGGTCACGATGCAGAACCTCGACACTTCGGCTGCGATCAATCGTTTCATTACCCAGCCGAATACCGTGGATATCCCGGATCTTGAGGGCTGGCAGGCCAAGCTCGCCGCCAAGCGAGGCGTAATTCAGGGCATCAGTGTCAAGAAGGTCAAGGAGTTTGACAATTTCTTGCCGATCTTCACCAAGGGCGAACTCGATGGCCAGAAGATTCCGCGCCAGGGCATTTCGCCGTACGAGGCGATGTATATCGAGAAGGCCGATGCGACCGATCTGCACGAAGGCGTCACCGACTGGGCGACCTTCCTGCCGCAAGTCTACAACGCCGACTCGATCGGCTACCGGCCCGATTTGGTCGATCATCCCGTGACCGAATGGAAGGACCTGATCGACCCCAAATACAAGGGCAAGGCCGCCATCCTCGACGTACCGGCGATCGGCATCATGGACGCCGCGCTCTGCTTCGAAAGTGCGGGACTGATCAAGTACGGCAACAAGGGCAACATGACCACAAAGGAGATCGACTTCACGATCGACAAGCTGATCGAGCTGAAGAAGTCGGGTCACTTCCGTGCCACCTGGACCACCTTCGACCAGTCAGTGCAGCTAATGGCGGCGGGCGAAGTCGTGATCCAGTCGATGTGGTCGCCCGCCGTGGCGGCTGTTCGGGTCAAGCAAATCCCTTGCGTCTATGCTCCCGTCAACAAGAAGGGGGACAAGGAAGGTTATAGAGGCTGGTGCAACGGGCTCGGCCTGATGAAGCATCTAAGCGGCAAGAAACTGGATGCGGCCTATGAGTACATCAACTGGTACTACACCGGATGGCAGGGCGCTTTCGTGAGCCGTTACGGCTATTACAGTCCGGTGCCATCGACGGCAAAGAAGAACATGACCCCAACCGAATGGGCATTTTGGTACGAAGGCAAGCCAGCACCGGAGGAGATCAAGGACCCGTACGGCGTTCCGATGGAAAAGGCCGGCACCGTTCGCGACGGCGGTTCCTTCCTGGAGCGCGTCAAGAATATCTCGTGCTGGAACACGTTGATGGACGAGGCTGCCTACATGAACAAGCGCTGGAATGACTTCAAGGTCGCTTGATGCTTGGCTGGCAAGAGCCTGAGACGTTCGCCGTCTCAGGCTTTTCATTCGGTGATGTGGCGCGTTGATGGATTTGAAAAGCGGATGGAAAGCAAAGCCAAGGGAGGACGTGCCAACGCGGGTTGGCTGCTGATTCTTCCTCTCGTTCTCATTCTGGTACCGTTCTTTATTGTGCCGATCATCGGCGTTGTCGTCGCCAGCTTCGTGCAGAGCGACGGCTTCGGCGGCATCATTCCCAGTTTCACGCTCGAAAATTACAAGGGCGTGTTCACTTCAGGGCTTACCTATCAGTTGTACTGGGCGACCCTAAAATTCTCCTTGTTTGCCTGGATCTTCTCGCTGCTGATCGGTTTCTGGGTTGCCTATTTTCTGGTGTTCCACGTTCGCAGCCCGCTGCTGGCACTTGGGCTTTTCCTGATCTGCACGGTGCCGTTCTGGACCTCGAACATCATCCGCATGATTTCGTGGATCCCGTTGCTCGGCAAGGAAGGGCTGATCAACAGTGCGCTGATCAGGACTCATGTCATCGAGCAGCCGCTCGACGTGCTGCTGTTCTCGAGCCTCGCGGTGGTGATCGCCTATGTTCATCAGCTCACAATCTTTATGATCGTACCGATCTTCAATTCCATGGCCCGGATCGACAAGCGCACCATCGAGGCGGCGCGGGACGCCGGCGCGTCGCGGTTCGACATCGTGCGCTTCATCGTACTGCCGCTT
>JAJYAH010000906.1 GCA_021779635.1 Pseudomonadota bacterium
ATCTCCGGGCTCCCGACCGCCTCATTCGACATCGGGGAATCTCGGGCATTGTTCTGGCGGTCAATCTCGACGTGCTGCTGGCCAAGGCCGAAAGTTATGACGGCATCATCGAATTCGTGCCCCAGGTGGGCGATTTTGTCTCCGTCGACGAGCCCCTTTTCAACCTCTATGGAGACGCCCGCTCGATCGACGAGGCAACGCTGCGCGCATCGGTCGCGTTTGGATCCGAGCGTACCATCGATCAGGATCCGACCTTTGCATTTCGCATTGTGGTCGACATTGCGATCAGGGCGCTCTCCCCGGCGATCAACGATCCAACGACCGCTGTATTGGCGATAGATCAGCTCCATCGCATGCTGCGAGCGGTCGGTAAACGTAACCTGCGCACCGACGAGATCATGGACGGGTCTGGAAAGTTGCGTCTGATATTCCGGACACCGAACTGGGAAGACTTCGTGCATCTCGCCTTCAGCGAAATCCGGTCCTGCGGTTCGAATAATCTGCAAATTGTAAGGCGGCTGCGCGCCATGATCGAAAACCTGATGTTGACGCTTCCGGCGCACCGGCAAGCCGCGCTGCTTACGGAACTCAACCTTCTCGATCGGGAAATCGAAAAAAAATTCACCTATCCGGAGGAATTGGCGCTCGCCCAAATCGCGGATACGCAAGGCCTTGGCGGGCACTCAGGAAAGCTAAAGCGCTGAACGCTTCCGTATCAACGGCCTGCAGAACGATGAGGCAACAAGGACGACCGGCGATGGCAGAGAATGTGGCTCTCATTCATGCACGTATGAAGACCCCCAAGGCGGCCGCCACCGCCGGGATCGTCTTTTCTGTCCTGATGTTTTCGATTGTCTGGCTGCTCCGGCGTTCGATACCGGTGGATCCGCTTGAGCCCGGGACCTGGCTTGCCGCCGACACCCGAAAAATCGCGCTAGCACTGAATTTGGTACCCTTAGCCGGCGTCGCCTTCCTGTGGTTCGTCGCTGTGTTGCGCGATCGGCTCGGTGAACGGGAAGATCGTTTTTTCTCTACCGTATTTCTCGGCAGTGCCCTGTTGTTTCTGGCGATGCTGTTCGCCGCGGCTTCGCTCACCGGCGCGGTTACCCTGCTGGCCTCCAATACAGAGCCTAGCGCGCTGATCGACTCAGCCACGTTTCACTTCGCGCGCGCCGCCGCCTACATCGTCGCGAACGTATATGCGATCAAAATGGGCGCCGTGTTCATGTTTTCGACCTCAACCGTTGTGATCCGGACCGGCATCGCGCCGCGCTGGATGGCTTACCTCGGGTTTCTGCTGGCGCTGGCTTTGCTGATCGGCAGCTATTATGTCGGTTGGAGCCTCGCGGTAATGCCGGTTTGGGTGCTTCTGTTCAGCATTTATATTCTGATAGACAATCTGCGCCAGCGTTAGGGGCGACGTGAAACGGCGGTCACATTGTATGGATGTTACGCGCGAACAGCAGGTGGTCGCAAGTAGCGCGATCTTGCTTGACCGGGTTCGAAAAGCGCCTGCCCTATGCTGGCCCTCACTTTGCGTGGCTCTCGGAATGTTTGTGTCCGTTTTCGGGACCGCAAATGCGAAAGCCCAGGAAGCCGAACCCAGATCGTACTCGAACACGCCGATCGGACTGAATTTCCTGATCGCGGGTTACGTCTATGTCGAAGGCAAGATGGCGTTCGACCCGAATCTCGCGATCGTTGACGCTAAATTCCACTCCGATACGGGGGGTGCTCGCTTATGTTCGGTCCTTCGATATCGGGGGCCAGTCGGCCAAATTCGATGTGATCGTGCCGACAACGTCGTTCTCAGCGCAAGGCCTCGTGAACGACCAACCGACCGAGCGCCAGATGTCAGGCCTCGGCGACCCCCGATTTCGCGTCTCGGTCAATTTGTTTGTAGCTCCCGCGCTCTCGGACAAGGATTTTGCAATCTATCAACAGGATCGCGGCGACCGGGTTTGGGGCGTGGCGCGTCGTGCATCGGTTACACCCTGCGGAATTCCCAAAGGACATTCCAAACCCATGGATTGGCGTCACCCTAGCAACGCGCATCAAGCGGACCAAACATGCAGTTACCCGTGAGCAGGTCTACGCATTCGCTTATGGCTGCGTAGAGCGTGGCGAACCGGAATGCGCCGCCGCCGTCATCTGTTTCGAATGGCTGCAGCGCCCTGAGAACGTAATTGCCGGCATATCAAGTGGTCCGGCTACCGTAGTGAACCAAAGCCGACTATCCGAATTGAACATCACAAGATCGGCGCAGTCGTTGACCATCCGCTTGAGGAAAAATTGGCCGACGGAACGACTGTCAGATTCGACGAGGAAGCCGAGGGCATACTTGCCAAACTCACGCGGCGCGGCGTGCCCGTGATCTTGCGCAAAGTTGATGATGGCATCTCTAAGCCATACTCGTTTTCCGGCATGCAAAAGATCGTGCGGCGGATGAGGAAGGAAATCAGTCTGCTTGTTGAGTTCAACTTGGACGCCTGTCGCCATGGCGGCATGACCGAACTTGAAGAGGCCGAACTGACCGAGGGGCAAGGCCGCGCCTTGTCTGCTCACCGGACCAAAGAAAGCTACGCGGGATATGCAAAGCGAACCGAAGCGCGCATGTTGTCGGCTACCCGGAAGCGTCACACGCACGCGCTCGCGAACCAAATGGCAACAAGCGTTCACAATGCGACAGGTGACGGCGTTCAGAATGAAAACGCCGAGAACGCGAAAAGTGCTTGGGCTTCTAAGAGCTTATGCCTGGCTGGGGCGGGAGGATTCGAACCTCCGCATGGTGGAATCAAAATCCACTGCCTTACCACTTGGCGACGCCCCAACAACCGGAACGCGGCGGGACCAGCCTGC
>JAJYAH010000907.1 GCA_021779635.1 Pseudomonadota bacterium
GCGTCACCGTCACCACGTCGCCAGCGGCCAGGTGCTTGAGCATCTTCAACAGCTCTTTCCGGTCGGCGCGCGCGCCAGTCACTTTCTCCCGGAAAATCCTCGCGCACCCGGCCGCCTTCAACTGCTCAAGCTGGGCATCGAGGGTCTGGCCGTAGGTGCTGACACGGGCATAGCCAATCAGCCGGGAAGAGGGGGCATTTTCGGTCATATCTTATGCAAAGGTTAACCCCTTGAATTGCCTTGTGACCTTCGGAATTAAATGGCGGTGTTTCTTCGGCGCTATTTGGCGCTAAATCCCGACCACGAGCGTGCTTCGCGCGGCCTCTACCACGTCGTCCGTGATGACCGACAGCCCGTTGATCTTCAGGATGCGCTCGATTTGCACGAACAGCCGGTGAAGAAGCCGGAAATTACCGCCGGTGATGCGGGCGATCGAGGCGATCGCCTGGGCATCGGTGAAGTCCGCGTCATCGAGTGTCAGGCCGAGCTGGCGCCAATGGCGGGTGAGGACGAAGGTGAGTTCGTCGCCGTGCAACGGGCGATAATGGTGGGCAAAGCCGACCCGGCTATAGAGCTGGGGGTAACGGGACAGACGCTTTTCCATGCCGGGCATGCCGATGAGGATGAGCCCGATTCCGGTGCGGTCGAATATGTCCCGCACGAATTCGAGTGCTGCCATCGAGAGACGTTCGGTTTCGTCAAGAATCAGCATCTCGATCCGGCGCTCGTTCTTGACGGTCCGGCAGTCCTCGTTGTCATCGCGATACAGATGATCCTCGATGCAGATCTCGACCCGCACCATAAGCTCGCCCAACGTCCGGCGCATGTCCCGTAGGGCGCCGAGCACAGTTGGCGTGTAGAAAACGGCGCGCGAGCGCGCCAATGCGGCGTTGATTTTCTCCTGGTCTGGTCGGCGATCCCAGTTTTCTATGGCTTCGCCAGCCACATCCCAGTGCGCGTACCGGCGCGCGGACAGGGTTTTGCCAACGCCCGCCGGTCCATAGCAAAGACCGATATAGCGATGCCGACGAACGGCTTCGGCAAACTCCGAGAAGCGGCGATGCTCCTTGGTCGTGATGAACTGCCCCGCGCGTTCTCCGCATTCCTTGGTGGCCATCAATCTTCCTCCTGATAGAGCCGGAGCTTTGCCCTGGGTTTGGCGCGGGGAGGCTTCGATTCTTCGAAGCGAGGTTTGCTCGGGTCGGGCAGAAAATCCGCAACCCGTGCGACACGCTCATTGATGGTCGTGCGCAAGGACTGCCGGTATGCCCGCCGGGCAGTCTGGATGTCCTTCAAGGTCAAAACCTCGCCAGCATGTTCCTCGCTGATGGCGCGGCAAAGGAACTGATTGCGATGGAAGATTCTGATCTCGGAGAGGTCGCGTGGGTCATAGCGGATGGTGACCGCCTCGCCGACATAGGCGGCCAGAGTCGCGTGGCTGTAGCGTAGCCCCTGGAAGCGAACCCCATCACGCCGGATGGTACGCGGCTTGGCGTGCATGACGAGCAGCAAATCGAGTTCTTCAAGGTTTTCCGGCAACCTCGGCAAGAATCCCTTGCCACGCCAGGCATCCAGCGGCGTTTGCCCGATTTCCTTGTGGATGCGGACATTATACGTGCCGGTGATGTACTCGGTGACCGCCTGGTCCAGATCGGACAGGGACAGCCGCGGCTGCGTTGCTGGTTTGCCGTTGATCAGATGTCCCGGCAATTCCGGGAGCAGCTCTGCATTTAGCGTGCCGAAAAGGCGTTCCACCTTGCCGCGCCCCTGCGGCCGTGCGACGGCGGAATAAATGATGCGAAAATGCAGGTCTGCCGCGACCTGATCAAGATGGTTGCTGGTAAAATCGCTCCCATGATCCACGTACAGCACGTCAGGGATTCCGCATATCGGCCAGGCTGGGTCAGTCTTGCGCCAAATTGCATGACGCAGGGCGAGGCTGGTGTTGAGGATCGACGGCGCGCCGATAAACGCCATGACGCCGGCGATTACGCGGGAATGGTCATCAATCACAGTCGTCAGCCACGGGCGCGCGGGCCTGCCCGCCTGGTCGAGGATGAGCAGGTCAAGCATTGTGTGATCGGCCTGCCAGACCGCATTGGGCACGCTCGCCCGATGCCGGTGAATCATTTCGAACTTGTCGCGGAAAACGGCCGCGCCTTCGTGCGCCAAGGTCATCACGGCGGGGTCGATGGCGGTCAGGATCGCGTAAATCGTGCTGTACGAGGGAACACGCCAGCCTTGTGCTATCGCGATTTTGGCGATGCGGCGGTGTGTCCCGGCGATCGAAGCGCGGGGCTTTTTCAGTGCCATGCCTTCGATGAGGGCGACCAACTCGGCGGGGGCCCGGCGGGCTCCGGCATCACCGCGAACCGGGCGGGCGAGGCCCGCAAGCCCGGATCCTCGATACCGGGCCAGCCAGCGCTGCACCGTGCGAAGTGCTACGCCGGCGTCTTGAGCCGCAAGCGCAAGCGGCACCTCTTCTTCCAAGTGGGGGCGCAGGACACCAAAGCGTTTCATTGCCGCCTGGCGCTGCTCTTCGTTCAGGGTTGCCGCCCTGGCTGTGGTCTGATCGCGCGTTATTTCGGCCTCCCCGTTCATATCGGCCCATGCGCCTGGCGTTCGTAAGGGGATCGTTCAACGGACATGCGGCGCGCGTTCGCCTGGACAAGCAAAACCACCATACGCAGAGTCTCATTTGAATGGTACTATTTATTTTGCAATGAAGGTCCCTCTTACGTTACAGTTTACCCCATGACCAACACGCTGATCGGCTACGCCCGTTGCTCGACCGATAAACAAGACCTCGCCGCCCAGCAGGATGCCCTGCGCAAGCTCGGCGTCCCGCCGGATCGCA
>JAJYAH010000908.1 GCA_021779635.1 Pseudomonadota bacterium
CTGCGGCGACTTCATGTGTGCGAGCGGCGTTTCGATGTCGATATCGGCGAGCGGGAGATCGCGGGTGATCTCGTAACAGAGCAGCATCCCGATCTCCTTGAGGAGCTCGCGAAACGACTTGGTCGAAATGTCCTTCTTCCGCAGCAGCGTCAGCTTGTGCTGCACCAGCGGGTGACTAACGATCGTGACGCCGTCCATGTTGTTACCCCTTGCCCCTAGAACACGGTGCCGTCGCTGACGACTTTCACGGGAGGTGAAGCGTCAGCACGGCGTTCGCGCGCCAGCCGCCTTCCCGCGGCCCAGGTTCCACCTTCCAGAATTTTGGCCAGCGGCAGCGACGTGGCGTCGAGCCCCAACCGTTGCCGCATTGCATCCGCGACGCGGTCGAGCAGCGCCACCGTCAGCGCGCGCCACTCCACCACCAGCGACGAAGCAACCTCATGCTCGCGCCCAGCATCTTCTGGATTGAGAAACGCGAGCACGCCGGCATCGATGAACAGCCCGCCATTGCGGTATTCGGCAAGGCCCGTGAGGCCATCGATATCGGTGACGCGGATGCCGGCCGTTTGCAGCGGTTCGATCAGGGAATACGCCAGCCATTGCGAGAGCTTGTGCAGCGGCATCAAGCCGCCGGTCGCGTCGTTCGTCGTCAGCGCCGGATGTTTCCAGCAGTCGCCGAGCGCGACGCCGCCCAGCGTCAGCCGTGATGGCCAGATCGGTCCGAGCTGTTGCAAGAGTTCGGAAAGAATCATCGGAGCGGGCAGTTGCTGATTGTCCGCCAGCATCGCCAATCGGTCGAACAGGCCGCCGGGCCGCGGTGCATCGAGGCGAGCCAATGCGTCTGCCTTCGATGCCATCAGCGCGCCGAGACTGCGCAGCAGATCAACGCGGCCCTCAAGGCCGACCAGTGGATTGCCATCGGAGACCTGCAAGCCACGCTTCAGATCGGCAACGGTGAGGTTCGCAAGGACATCGGCATCGGCGCGCAAGGGTTCATGCGGATTGGCCGAGAAGGCGCCGCTCTCGAACATGGCGAGGCTAGCCAGTCCCAAGCCCTCGGAGCGGCCGATGGCCGATCCAGTCTTTGGATCGCGGTAGCGCCATGTCGGGCCGGCGCCGGCATCGAGGAACACGCTGACGATGGCGAGATCGAATTCAGCTCGCGCGCGGGCCGCTCGGTCGGGCCACCTGGTTTGCCCGGCGATATCAGCCCAGCGGTTGTCATTGTTGATGACGAAGTGCCGCCAGCGCGAATGAAACGGCACCTCGAACGAAGGATAGGCCTTTCGTGTCGTCTCCAGCACCAGATCGACCACGCTGTCCATGCGATCGAGGTGAATACGGAAATTTGGAAGCTTGTCCTCAAGGCCGATCGCGAGCATGCGACGCGCGCGCTCGCGAACCGCCTCGGCATTCAACAATGACAGAGCGGCCGACGTCTCGGGATTTGCCAGCGACACGACCGTCCTCTCTCAATATTTTTCAAGCGGGCGGCCAACCGAGCTGATCAAGTCCTGTGGCTGCGGCGGCTCGGGGCTGTAGTAGCCGGCGGCCTTCTTTGCGGCGATTTCCACATGCGCGTCGGGCGGGACAAGATCGTCGGGGATCGGTATGCGTTCGACGATCTCGATGCCCTGGCTGGTCAGCGCGTCGTGCTTCATGTCGCTCATGGAAACGAAGCGGTCGATGCGCTTCAGGCCGAGCCAGTGGATCACGTCCGGCATCAATTGCTGGAATCGCGCGTCCTGCACGCCAGCGACACATTCGGTGCGCTCGAAATACTGGGCCGCGGCATCTCCGCCTTCCTGGCGCTTGCGCGCGTTGTAGACGAGGAATTTCGTGACTTCGCCGAGCGCGCGGCCTTCCTTGCGATAGTAGATGATGATGCCAAGGCCGCCGGGTTGCCCGGCGCGGGCGCATTCCTCGATCCCGTGAAGCAGGTATGGGCGGCAGGTGCAGATGTCGGAGCCAAACACGTCGGAGCCATTGCACTCGTCGTGAACACGGCAGGTTATACGGGTGCGGTGGTCCGGCAGTCTGGAAACGTCGCCAAACAGATAGGCCGTCATGCCTCCGATCGGCGGCAGGAAGACCTGCAGGTCGGGCCGCGTCACCAACTCCGGAAACATGCCTGCGGTCTGCTCGAATAATTGCCGGCGCAGATTGTTTTCGGTGGTTGCGAAGCGCTGCGCCAGGCCCGGTAGATACCATACCGGGTCGATCGCGATCTTGACCACGGAGACGCTGCCGTTCTTGTGCACCACCTCGCCGTCATGATCGAGCCGTCCGGCTTCGATCGCTGCCTTCAACTCAGGCAAGTCGAGACGGGCGCGGGTGATCGCGATACTCGGGCGGATATCGATGCCTTCGGCGATCTCCGTCGCGAAATTTTCCGCGGCTAAATGTCCGAACGGATCGAGCGAGACGATCCGCTGCGGATCGGCCCATTGCGGGAATGGCCCGATCGTTTCGGCGGGATGAGTGTTGGTGAGATCCGGGCGCCGGATCGGGTCGAGGGCGCCCGACGAAACCGCAAGCGCGCGGTAGACCGAATAGGAGCCACCATGGCTGCCGATGACGTTGCGATCCTGCGGGCGGGATACCGTGCCAATCACCGGCCCGCGTTCGCGCGCACTGGCCGCACCCCAATGGATCGGGAAGTTGAGCTTGGCACCCGGTGCCGGGTGCGAGGTAATCCGGATATGGTCAACCCGGTTGGAACGAGTCATCGCCATGTATCCTTAAGTCATGGATCCCTTAAACGGCGACGGCCCGCCTAAGCAGACGGGCCTGGTCACCTACACTGAAAATTAACTGCACGGCCGTGGCCGGACTAAGGAAGTATAGCGATATCGCG
>JAJYAH010000136.1 GCA_021779635.1 Pseudomonadota bacterium
TACCAGATGTCCCAGCGATCGGCGATCGCCATATGGCAGGCATAGGGCCGGCCGTCGACGACGACGATGCGGAATTTGCGAAACAGGCCGTCGTCACCGGCGTAGTCGACGAAACGCGAGACGAAGAATTCTGGCTCCGGCCGCCCCGCAAGATATCGGCCGATCGCGGCGCGATCGTCGATCCTGGCGAGCCCGACGCCGGCATGCGAACCGAGCGGCCGGACAATGATCGGAAATTCGAATTCAGCCGCAAGGTCCGCCGGCCGCGCATCCGGCCGCGCCAGTTCCTGCAATTGCGCCCGCGTCGCGGACGCCGTCACCGGAATATCGAGCCCTTCGACTCCGGACAGCAGGTGATGCAGCTTGTCGCGGTCGAGATTGCCAACGAGGTGCGGCGGATTGAGAAGCGGCCGCGGCCAGCGCGAGGCCGCTCGGTCGATCTTTCGCAGCGCCTCGCGGCATTCGTCGGAGTCGGATGCAATCACGATGGCGACGTCGTGGTCAGGCAGCGGAACCGGCAGTTCGACGCCGGCCACGACGTAAAGCGTCAGCAGTTCGATCCCGGAATTTTCCAGCAAAAACTCGATCGGCGTGTTGCCGCCCATGTCCATCGCAGCCGCCAGCGCCAGAACGCGCAGTTTCGGCTTTTCCACCGAACAAGGTGACCGGAACAACTGATGAAAGGCGAGCACCTCCGCCTGAATGGCCAACCCCGTCGGCTTGTCGCCCATGAGCTGGGCGATCAGCGACAGATCGAGCCCCTCGCCTGCCCCGGCCGTTCCGGCGGCGACCCTCGACATCAACTGGTCCCGTAGCGGCCGAAGGTCGGTCCCGCCGAACGCCATCGTCGTCAGCCTGGCAAATCCGATCCGGTCCGCGCAGGGATAGCGAGCCAGGTCGGCCGCTTCGGTGCTCTCAAGCGCCACGCGGAACCTCCGCGAAATTGAGACCATCGATATGCGCCAGCAGCCACTCGATCTTGGCGACGATGGTACTGACGTGGCCGAGTTCGCGCTGCAAATTGCCGTGCGCCGTGTCCGCGTCGGAAGACCAGGTCTCGGTGACCAGGCGTGCGCCGGCGCAGATGCGCAGCGCTGCGGCAGGATGCTGCCCACGCTGACCGAGCGCGACGGGTTGGCCGATCAGGCAGGCCTTCGCTGCGATCTCCGCGTCGCGCCCATGCATGTCCGCAGCGACGCTATCCCGGGCATCCCGCGCCAGCGTACGATAGATCTTCCTGCAATCGTCCAGCGATAGAGCGCAGTCCTTCGTTCCGATCACGAACGGAAAGATGGTGCGCTCGGCCAGCTCTTCATCGATGCCGTCGTCCGCGGGTCTTGGCTGCGGCGGCAACAGCTGAAGACATGGCGACGAAGCGATGATGCGCTCCACGCCTTTGCCAAACGTCGTCAGGGCCATCCGGCGAAACTCGTCCGGCACGTCGTGATAGGCGCGAATTTCCTCAAGGGCGGCTTCCCAGCGAAGCCATTGGCCGAAATTCGCCCGGGTCGGAAAACGCGACCGTAGCGCCTGCCACTTCATCGGCCAGTCGCTGCGGCTGCTGTATTCAAGGATTCCCGGTGCGATCTCGCTGATCGCATCGACGGTCCCGGCGAGATCGGCCGGTACCAGCAGCGCGCCGCTGAACGGCGGGCCCGTGAAAAACTTCGAACCGGTGACGAGCACCAGATAGCCGCGATCCAGATATTGTTTCAGGCGCGGGCGGCCGAGGCGCATCTGGCAGGCATCGACGACGACCTGGACCCGATCGGGCCAGCGCGCCGCGATTTCATCGAGGCAGTGATCGCTTGGAGCCCGCCAGCCCAGCTTCGACGAATCCATGATTTGAAGCAGAACGCCGGTGCCGTTCGCGATCGACGTCTCGATGGCGGCAAGGACGCGCGAATCGGTTTCGGCCTGCGGGCGGCAGTCGCCGTTCTCGTCGAGCAATCCGAGCGCGACGCTGGTGACGGAATGCGCCAGCCCCGCGACCGGTTCGCTCTTTTGGACCGGACTGCCGTTCGCGGTGGCGGCGCTGAAATGGCATCCGCGCGCGGTGTGAGCGGTTCCACTTCCGGTTTGATCGGCCGCCACGATGACCGTCGTCAGCGCAGGGCCGACCAGCGCGCGGGTCAGGAACAGCGCGTGAAGCTGCGAGTCGGTGCCCGACGGCGAAAACACGATGTCGGCTTTTGCCAGTCCGAGATGGCTCTTGAGCTCGTCGCGCATGGCCTCGATGCGTGCGTCGAACGCGGCGTCGATGCCGACAGAAATGGCCGACCGCATCAACGCGTCCCGCGCCTGGGCGGCGCGCTCGTAGGCGCGCACCGAAATCGACGTCGCGGTGCTGGAGGCGAAACTCAGCGTGTCCGGACAGGGAAACGGCTGGCAGCCATATTCGTTGGCCGCGGTGGCCGGGTTGAGGCGCAATCGCGGATCGCCGCCGCAGCCGAGCAGCCGATCCAGCGGCGCAAACAGCTCCGCCATCGCAGCGGCTGAGCGGGATCGATCCCGAGAAACCGGATCCTCGGCCGGATCGAACCGGACGGCACCGTCTAGCATTGTCGAAACCCCACGCCCCAAACCGCCGAGCTCTGCCGGTGCGACACGAGGGTTCAAGGCAACCAAGCGGCGTCAGCCTGCATTTACGAAAGGTAAAGAGACTTGGTTAACGATACCTTTACCGCACCGCTTCCCAGCCGCTGAAGGCGGCGATGTTTGCGGCCAAATTGAACAAACCAGGCGTTATGCCGACGGAATCGGCAGAAATTTCACCAGGCTGAGCTGCGATAGCATCGAGGTGGTTTGATAGGATGCCTGAAGGCTGGTTTGCAGCGCCAAAATCTGGCTGGCGACCTGGTCGGGCGACACGGTCTCGGTCTGCGACACGATATCCTGCAGCGTGCTCTGGCTTTGGGTCTGCAGCGACGACGCCGTCGACATGGTGGTCTGGGCATTGGCAAGGTCGGTCTGGATATCCTGGATCGACTGCTGGTTGGGCTGGGTCGAAAGCGCCTGCGCCACGCTCGCACTCATGGCCGAAACCTGCGCGGCGGCATTGGTATTGGTGGGCGAAACCGTAAAGGCCGCGTAGGCGGCGATCGCCTGCAGCTGCGATGCGATGCCTTGCTCGTTGGCCTGGATGCCGTAGTCCACGGTCTGTTCCGGACCGATCTGGGCGACCTGGGTGGCACGGGCGGATCCCGTTGTGGTGCCGCCGGTGTACCAGGATACGGTATTCGCCGAAGTCCCGGCGACGAGCGATGTCGCCGTGGCGAACGGAGGACCGCTGACCCGCTGCGGCGGCTGGTCAAAGAAATTGCTCGAGGCCTCCATCGCGGACGCGGCGACCAGCGAGGTGTTGGCGACGGTGTTGATCGACGTCTGCAGGGCCGTTTGCAGATTGGCAGCCGTCGCGGCCGGGGTCGTGCCGATGGTGAAGGAGCCCGCCGGCGGCGGCGAGGTCGTCGTCGCCGTCAACTGGATCGACTGGGTGCTGCCATCGGGCATGTTGAGCGTGATGTTCAACTGATCGCCCGGATTGGGATTGGTGGCGCCAAGAGTGACCGATACCGCCGGCGGCGAACCGGTCGGGCCGGTCACCGTGGCCCCCGTCAGCGTCGAACTGACGGCGCCCAGCTTCATGCCGAACGGCGAGCTGTCTTGTGCCAGCGAGACCGAGGTCGTCGTGGGCGCCGACAGCGTGAGACGGCCGAGGTTCGGCGAGGTGCCGAGGTCGGCCTGCTGGCGCTCGCTGATGACCTGCGTCAGCCCGGCCTGGGCACCGCTGCCGTTGAGAATCGCGTCGGCGGTCGCCACCGAAGGCGTATTGGTGGCAGCGCCCGAGAAAATATATCCGTTGCCCGCCTGGGTATTGAGAACGGACAGCATCGACGACAGCTGCGAGATCGCCGTCACCTGGCCCGCCGTCTGGCCGCTGCTGTTCAGGGTCTGCGAACCGCTGTTGGCCGCGGTCTCGACATCGCTGCTGGAGGTGACCAGCGACTGCAGGACGGTGTTGGCGGCGCTGATCGTGGTGCCGACATTGGTGATCGTGTTCTGATAGCCGGTAATGTTCGCCAGTTGCGCGCGGGCGGCAATGGCGAACCCCTCACCGGTGCCCATCCCGGAATAGGTCGTCGACTTTTCGCCGCTGGCAAGCTGAACCTGCAGGTTGTTGAGCTGGTTCTTGATATTGAGAATGGACTGTCCCAGCAGGGATGTACTCGACCCGACACTATTGATCGCCATGGGACGTTACCTTTGCGCCTGCAGCAGAGTCGTGAACATCGATTGCACCACGGCCATCACATGGGCGTTGGCCGAATAGGCGTTCTGCAGCGAAATCAGATTTGACATTTGCGCGTCCATGTTGACGCCGGTGGCGGTATTGTAACTTTGCTGCAGGGTGTTCACGACGACGTCCTGACCTTGCGCAAGCTGCTGCGCATTGGTCGCGTTGCTGCCCTGCAGACCGAGAAATTGCTGCATGTAGCTCGTGATCGTCCCGGTGAACGGCGTCGCGGACGAGCCAAGGCCGGTCACCGGCGAATAGGTGAACGAGCCGGTGGTCAATTGCGAATTGATGAAGTCCGCGCGCGTGGTGTCGCCGGACGCGGTCGCCGGCGAAGTGCTATAGACGGTGAGGCTGGACGGATTGGCGACTACCGCCGGGTTCACGGTGATGCGGCCGGCATATCCGGTCAGCTGTGATCCGCTGCTGGTGATGGCTCCGGTATAGAGAGCGTTTCCATCGGTAAAGAGCGGCAGCGCCGCGCTGCCGCTGGTCAGCGACGAGGTCGTGATGGTCGCCGAGGCCGAACTGACCGCAGAGCCGGTAGCAGTGCCGTTGAGTACCTGCAACGTCGAACCTGATGGGTTGGAAAATTGCAGGTTGGCGCCGCCCAGCGCCGCGTTCAATTGCGAGACGATCGAGGCCATGCCGCCCGAAACATTGACGCCGATCACCGCCGTGTTGGGACTTGTGCTCGAGGGGGTCGGCAATGGCAGCACGGAAGAACTACCCACGGCGACGATCTGCAGCTGCTGCTGCGCACCGGTCGCGGTGTTGGTATAGGTCAGGTTGATGGTGTTGCCCGGCTGCATATTCGTCAGATCGAGCGTGAAGCCGGCCTGCGTGCCTGACGTCACCGCCGTCCCCGCGGTCGTGGTGTCCGACAGCGCGCTCGACATCGAGGCAGCCAGTTGATCGACCTGGTTCTGGGCCTGCACCAGCGTGGTGTCGCGCAACTTGAGATCGGCCGCGATCTGGCCGGAACTGAAGCCGTTTGTCGCGTCCATGTCGGTCGTCGCGCCGCTCGGGCTCGTGAGCGTGATGGTGCCGACCCCGTTCTGGGTCGGATTGGTGTTGTAGAGATTCGAGGCGCCCAGCGTCGCAGGGCCATTGAACGACAGCGTCGACGCCTGCGCGCCAACGAGCTGAACCCCTGAATTGGTATAGATCGAAACCTGGTTGTTGCCGGTCGTCGAAACCCGAACATCCACCAGTTTCGCAAGTTGGTTGATCGCGGTGTCGCGCTGGTCCTCCAGGGTCGCCGTGCTGGGATCGGTTGGACTGAGCCCCTGAAGCTGGGTGTTCAGATTGGCGATTTGGGTCATATCGGCGTTCGCTGAAGCCACCGACGTCGCAATATCCTGCTGGACGTTGGTCCGCAGCGCCTGAATGCCTTGCGTCGTCGAGTTCAGCTCCTGCGCCATGTTCTGCGCGGCGGTTACGACGGCGCTCTGCGAGGAATAGGCTCCCGAATTCGCCGCGAGGCCCTGGACGGCCGTCGTCAAATTGCTGAACGCGGTCTCCAGCGTGCCCTGTCCGCCGGGCGTGCCATAGACGGTCTGCAATTGCTGCAGGACGCTCGACATCTGGTCGGCGTATCCGCCTCCCGAGGTCTCGGTGCGCAACTGGCTTTGGACATAGGTGTCGAGCGCGCGGGTGATGCCGGCGACCTGGACACCGGTACCGACGCTACCCGCGCCGTATTCGTTCAGATTGAGGCTTTGGCTGACGTAGCCGGGGGTACTGGCGTTGGCGACGTTGGAGGAGACGATCGAAAGTCCGGCCTGGCTCGCGCTCAGGCCGGACATCGCGATCGAGAGGGCCGAACTCAAACTCATGCTTTTGCCTATCTCAACTCACGTCGCACGTGTCGACGTCGTCACCGCAGCACGCTCAGCAAACTTTGAATCATGTCGTTGGCGGTGGTGATGACCTTGGTGTTCGCCGAGTAGGCCTGCTGGGTCACAATGAGCTTGGTGAATTCGTCAGCGATGTCGGTGTTGGAGCCTTCCAGCGATGATCCGGCGATCGTGGCCGACGAGCCCGCGATCGCGGCGCCGGATTGCTGGGTCGCCGCATAGGCTTCGCCGTTCAGGGCCTGCAGGTAGTTGGTGCCGTTGAAATGCGACAGCGTGACCGCGGCAAGATCGATATTCTGCCCGTTCGAGAACGTTCCCACCACGATGCCGTTATTGTTGATCGCCAGCGACTGCAGTTGTCCGGCGGCGAATCCGTTCTGAGTCAGATTGTTGATGGTCGCGGTACCGCCGGTGCTGGCGTATTGCGTAAGCCCCTGCGCGCCGAAGTTGACCGCGACGGTCCCAAGCGATTGACCGCCGACCGTCAGATTGGGGATCGAAATCGACCCGGTCGTTGGGCTCGTGAGCGCACCCGAGGAGCTGAACGTGAAGTTGGTGCCGACATTGGTCCATTCGGGCTGGGTTCCGGTGGCGGAGGGATTGCTCTGATAGAACAGGTTCCAGGTATCAGCGCCGCCCGCCGTCGAGGTCAATGCCCAGCGCAACTGGACGTTCACGGGCGTTCCCGCGGAATTATAGGCCGTCACCGCACCGCCGCTGATGGACTCGTTCACGAACGTCGTGCTGTCGTCCGCGGTCACCGCTCCGGTGCCGGGGTTGGGGGTGCCCGCTGCATTCACCGCGGCGGCAAAACCAAGAGCCTTGAAGGCGGCTGTATTGGAGCTGCTGACTGTAAGACTGGCGGCCGTGCCCGTGTTCAGCGTGATGGCGCCGGTGCTGCTGATGGAAGGTGCAACTCCTGTGATCGACTGAATCTTGCTGAGAAGAGTCCCGACCGTATCGGTGACATTAAGCTGATTACCGGTAGCGCCACTGGCGACGAAGGTCAGAACCGTGCCATTCACCGTAATGGTGTCGCCGGCCGCAAAGCCCGACGACAAGGAATCGGTTCCCACCGCTCCCGACAATGCCGTGGCCGACGACGGGACCGTGGCCGAGTTATCGGTGATGACGGTGCCGGTGACCGGATTGTTTGTATACGACGGCGTGCCGGTCACCAGCGGGTTGTTTCCGGCGGTGAAGTCAGCGGGACTAAGCCCACCCGCGGCCACGATGCTGCCGGCTGCTCCCGTGGAGACCGCCGTGGTCGACGGAGTAGTCGGAAGGTTGACCGCGTACTGGATCGACGAGGTGGCCACCGCCGGAATAAAGTTGTTCTGAAACTGCAAAACCTGAGGCACGCTGCCGACCGGATTGCCGGTGGTCGGATCGACCGTAACACCCATCAGGTAATATCCGGCGCCGTTGACAAGGTTTCCGTTGGCGTTGACCTGAAAGTCGCCGCGCTGGGTGTAGTCCGTGACCCCGTTGAAAACCGGCTGATTGTCGACCGTGCTGGTCGGCATCATCACATCGAAGAAACCATTGCCGTTGATGGCCATATTGGTTGCAACCGTCGATGCGGAGACGGTGCCCTGCGTGGTGATGGTTTGTTGCGAAGCGGCGACCACGCCGCCGGCGACTTGCTCGCTGGGCGATGTCGCATCGGGAATGAGATCCGAGAAACTGGTGCCGATGCCCTTGTAACCGATGGTGGAAGCATTCGCGATGTTGCCTGAAATGTTCTGCAACGCGAAGGACTGAGCCTGCAGCCCGCCGACCGCGGTAGTGAGCGCATCGAAGATACCCATAACATCGTCTCCACATTCGATCCGGACGGCCAGCCGGCATTCAAGCCATGGCCGTCATCGAGGGAGACATCGCAAACGCTATGCCAAAATAAAAAGCACGGCATTTCAGATGCTTAAATAGAAATGCCCCGGTCCGAAGACCGGGGCACAATTGCCGGGCGGGCAACAATTGCCGGGTTCAGGTCGACGACGGCGCGGCCGGATGAAACACGAGCGCAAAGCCGTCCATGCAGTAGCGCAGGCCGGTCGGCTTCGGCCCATCGTTGAAGACGTGCCCAAGATGGCCGCCGCAGCGGCGGCAGTGAATTTCGGTGCGCAACATCCCGAAGCTCCGGTCTTCGGTCTTGCCGACGGCGTTCTCGAGCGGCTGGTAGAAGCTCGGCCAGCCGGTGCCGCTCTCAAATTTCGTCTCCGAGGAGAACAGCGGCAGGTCGCAGCCGGCGCAGGCGAAGATGCCCTTGCGGTGTTCCTTCAGAAGCGGGCTCGATCCCGGACGCTCGGTGCCCTCCTTGCGCAGGATTTCATATTGCTGCGGCGTCAGCTGCGCGCGCCACTCCGCGTCGGTCTTTTCAACCTCGAACTTCTCCGTAGCCTGCGCCGGGGAAATCCGCAGCCAGCGGAACGCAGCGAGTCCAAACAGGCTTGCGATGGAGGCGAGCAGGATACGGCGGTCAATCATGATGGTCTCCGTGCGAAACGAGTTTCGAGGGGCTCGCTGCCAGTTACGGGACGCCGGGACGAAAGTTACACCGATTGGCCGGAAATTTTCTCACTTTCTTGCGAGCGCCCGCACGCCGAACCGCGCCCCGGAGGCAGCGAGGCGCGCAAGGTCAGCCCTCGCCTTCGCTCGGACTGACCGGCGCTGACGGCTGCGAACGCCCGGAAAGCGGGTGGCCCGGCGGCGGGCGGCGGCGCGGCGGTAGCGTGCCGGCCTGGCGATTGGCCTCTGCCAGTCGCGCCTCGCCGCGGCGCTCGCGGGTCCGCGCCCGTTCCCGATAGCGGGCCAATGCACCCGCAGCGGCGGAACTTCCCCGCTCCCACATCCCGATGAGATGTCCGGCAACGCGGCCGGTCGATCCGCCCGCCCATACCAGTTCGAACGGCGAGAACAGCCGCCAGCGTTCGTCGCCCCACAGAATACTGCGGGCGATCAAGTGCCCGGCGATCGCCGAGGTGTTCAAACCGTGGCGGCCGAAGCCGCTGGCAACCCACAAGCCACGCCGCAACTGACCGATCTGCGGCATGCCATGCACCGTCTGTCCAACTGCGCCGCCCCAGACCTCGGCAATATCGACCGCTCCGAGCTGGGGAAAAATCGTACTGATCCGGCGCGCGATGGCGCCAGCGAAACGCTCCGGCCGGGCCGCCCAGGTGGTTTCTGGCGAAGCCCACATCAATCGTCCGCCATCCACGATCCGGAAATGATCGATGCCGTCACTGTCGATCACCGATCCCTGAAACGCGATCGTCTCGGCAAGGCGCTCGCCAAGCGGCGCGGTTACCGCCGCGTAACGCCAGACCGGCAGCAGCGTTTCCGACAACCGCCGAAGCGGTGCGCCGAGATGGACGTTGCCGGCCAGCACGATGTGGGAGGCGCGCAACCGCGCCGACGGCGTGACGATACGCTTGCGAATCCCCGACCAGTCGACGCTGACGACCGGCGTGTCCTCGAAAATCCGCGCCCCTGCCCGCTGCGCCAGCGCTGCAAGGCCGTGGACATATTTGCGACCGTCGATCGAAAACGCCTTTGGATAATGGACGCCATGAAAATAACGCCCGGTCCTGAGCTGATCGCGCACGCGATCGATCTGCCAGCCTTCGACCTCGGTTTCGAAATCCTCGCCGAGCATCTGCAGCCGGCTGATCAGTTGATCGCCGACATCGACATTGGAAACCTCCAGCACGCCTTCGCTGAGGGTAATGCCCGGCATCAATTCTTCGGTGGCATTGGCCCGGACGAGATCGGCGCCCTGCTTCGACAACGACCAGAGTTCGCGGGTGTCGTCGAAGCCGACGCGTGCGATCAGGTCGCCGATCGGCAGATCATAACCCGGCATCACCGTGCCGAGTTGGTGGCCGGATGCGCTCCAGCCGACGTGCCGCCCTTCGAGAACGGCGACGCTGGCACCGAGGCGCGCGGCCTCCAGCGCCACCGTGAGCCCGGCAAGCCCGGCGCCGACCACGCAGATGTCGACATCCAGATCGAACGAGAGGCGCAACCGCTCCGGCATGCCGGCGGCATCCTGTCGATTGGTCGCGCCTGCGGAAGTCTCGCTCATTCTGTTTTCTTACGGACCTGCCGGGCGCTTGTCACCCTGTACGGATAAACATGATCTCAGCCGAACTTCGCATTCAAAGGGGAACCGCGAAATCATGATTCAGAGCCTTTTCCGTTCCGATTGAATCGGAACGGAGGCTTTATCTCCTTATTTTGACGCGTTTTCCCTGCGCGAAACCGGCGTCCGCTTCGGCGAAAGCGCTCTGATGTGAATTCGGTTCAGAAGTTGACTTGACGGACCAGCAGTGAAAGTGAACACAACTGCCGAACCACCGCCCCGCGTGCGATCCGCAAAAGCGGATTCCGGTTTTGCATCCGATCGCACTCTAAACTATTGAAAGAGCGCATGATCTTTTTCCCAACCCGCGCGCGCCGCCCTCGGGCCTGAAACCAGTCGAGATTGCGCCATGCGCCGTTTGATGCTGCTGCGTCACGCCAAGACCGAGACCGACGCACCCAGCGGCCGCGATCAGGACCGCCGTCTCGATGACCGCGGCCACCGCGACGCCGCCGAGATCGGCGGCTGGATCGCAACCCATCCGCCGTTTCCCAATGCCGTGCTGGTTTCGTCCGCGACCCGGACGCAGCAGACCTGGGAAATTGCCTGGGCGGCGATGAAGGATTTCGTCCCGCAACCGCACGTGGAATACTTGCCTGAACTCTATGGCGCCGATCCGTTGCAAATCCTGGCGGCGATCCGCTCGGCGCCCGCAACTCGTTCGCAGCGGCTGATGGTGGTCGGGCACAATCCCGGCATGCATGAGCTGGCGCTCGCGCTTGCCGGTAGCGGCGATGCGGCTGGCCGCAAGGCGCTCGCCGGCAATTTGCCGACGTCGGGTCTTGCGGTCCTCGACTTTGCTGTGGACGACTGGGCCGATGTGGCATTCCGCCGCGGACGGCTCCTGCTGTTTGTCAGTCCGAAGTTGCTGAAGCAAACCTCCGGCGAGTAAGCCGACCGTCTGCCGCGTCGCCAAAACCCGGTTTTATGCTAGGCTGGCTGCGCAACCGGAGGCGCAGATGTTCAAATCGATTCTGGTCCCGATCGATCTGGCCGATACCGATCTGGCGAAGCCCGCGATTGCGACGGCGGCGACGCTGTCGCAGACCTGGAGCGGCACGGTGCGGCTTCTGAACGTGCTGCCGATGACGCCGGTGATGCTGGCGGAATATGTGCCGGCGGATTTCGACACCCAGCAACGCCAGACCTCCGAGGAAGCGCTCACCATCGTGGCGCGGGAATCCGGCATCGATGCCGCGCGCGTTTCCAGCGTGGTGCGGCAAGGCGGCATCTATCACGAAATTCTCGAAGAGGCGTCGGCGATCAAGGCCGACCTGATCGTCATGACATCGCACCGGCCGGCGATGCGGACCTATTTTCTCGGCTCCAACGCCGGCCATGTGGTGCGCTACGCCAAATGCTCCGTGCTGGTGGTACGGCATTGAAGCGTTTTCGAGCGAAACCCTGCCCCGCACTTGATGCGGGGTGGATGCCGGCTCGCGCAAGGAAAACGCGTCAAAACAAAAGACCGGAGCGTCGGTTCTGATTCAATCAGAACCGACGCTCAGGATACCTGTCATGAAAGCGGAGCGGTCTCGTGAAGAATTGGTGGCGGAAGTGGTCCTACGAAATCCCGCTGGCCTTCGGCGATGCGCTTTGGGACGTGCTGGTGGTGCAATTCGCCGACTTTCTCAGCCGCCTGACCATCCGTCGCGTGCTGGAATTTATCGCGATCGCGGTCCTGGTGATGGCTTTTGCCCAAACGGCTCCGATCGACCTGGCATTCCTG
>JAJYAH010000909.1 GCA_021779635.1 Pseudomonadota bacterium
GGGCGAGACGCCGGTCTCGGCGGCGATCTGTTTGCCTGTCCAGCGCTGGCGGCGCAGGGTTTCGACCTGAGCGACCACAGCGTCCGGCGTGGGGCGGTGGAGCCGATGCGGTCGCGAAGACCGGTCTTGCAGGCCAGCGACGCCCTCGGCTTCGAAGCGTGCGATCCATTTGCGCACCGTTCGCGGGCAGATGCCTGCGGCAGACGCCACGGTCTCCGGCGTCTGCCCGCTCAACGCCTGGCGCACGATCCGCTCTCGACCAATCGGAGTCAGACGGGCATTCTTGTGGATGTTCATCCGGTCCTCCGGGTTCGCTGAAGCTTCGACAACCTCAGCTTCCCCGTTCAGGACCGGATGGACAACCTATGGAAAGCTCACAGCTAGGCCGCCCAAAATCCCAAGGGGTCTTGAGAACTTTATCTCAGGTCCGCCGCTCGAAAAGCCAACGGCTAACGGCTTGACGAATATTTACAGGGCTCTGCCCATCAGCCGAAACGGCTCAGCAGATCGAGCAGAAGTGGCTTTAGCCGGCGGATTTCTTCCCGATGCGAGGCGGACAGCTCTGCGAGAAGTGCGTTGGCGCGATCGCTGAGAACGAGGATCGTCTTGCGCCGATCCCCTGCAGCCGCCTTGCGCATGATAAGGCCCATCGCGTCAAGCCGGTCAACCAGTTCAGACGCGCTGTGCGGTTTCAGCATCAGCCGCTCGGCGACAAAGCCGATCGTCGCCTGTCCAGACGTCTCGCCCCGGATCGCGAGTAGCGCCTGATGCTGCCGGGGCGTCAGCCCGACTTCGGCTGCCTTGGTTTCGCTGAAGGCGGTGAAACTTCGCAGCGCCGCCCGAAAGTCGGCGAGCGCGGCATAGTCGCTGTCGTGCAGGACGGCAGATTTGCTTGACATCGCCACATCCGTGGTTGAGAAATATCGCAATGCGATACAATTGGAACGGTTCATTCGGGAACGACCAAGATGAGCCTCTTAGCCCTGCGCCCCGCCGAAATCTATCGCCTCTCCGACTACAGCGCCGATTGGCGCATAATTTTGCTAGCCGCGATGGCCTTCGTTGTGGGCACGGGCGGCGCCTGTGGCAGGGGTCAGATTAGCGCTGCCGAAGACAGAGGCGAAAGATGAATGAGATCATTCGAACGCTCACCATAGGAGAGCGGCAGGCGGCTCTCGCCATCGCGATTTGCGTCACTGTCGCCGGGCTGACGATGGCTGCATTGGGAAACGGCGATCCCTTCGGTATCCACGGCTACGTGGTAATGGCATACGGACTCGTCGCAACGATATTCCTGATCCGGTGGTACAATTTACCGCCGTCGAGTGTGGATCGCGCCGGCTCATATTACGATGAGCCAATCAAAGTCGCGGTTGTCTTTTCGCTCGCTTGGGCCGTCATTGGCATGCTCTTCGGCCTCTGGGCGGCGCTTCAACTCGCATGGCCGAGTCTCAGCTTCGATCTACCTTGGTCCTCCTTTGGCAGAATCCGGCCCGACCACACGACTGGCGTCATCTTCGGCTTCGGCGGCAACGCTCTAATCGGGACGTCCTTCTACGTCGTTCAACGAAGCTCGCGTGCGCGTATTCCCGATCAGGTGGCTCCGCTGTTCGTGGTTCTCGGATACAACCTCTTCTGCGTCCTCGGCGCTACCGGTTATTTGATGGGGGTCACAAAGTCCAAAGAATATGCGGAGCCGGAATGGTACGCTGGCCTTTGGTTGGTGACGGTCTGGATCGTTTATCTCATCGTCTATTTAAGGACGCTTGCAAGACGAAAAGAACCGCATATCTATGTTGCGAACTGGTATTATCTTGCTTTCATCGTTATCGTCGCAATCCTGTACATCGTCAACAACATCGCCGTTCCAATCGCTTTCACGCGCGCTAAGAGTTACCCTTTATTCGGGGGCGTCCAGGACGCGATGACGCAATGGTGGTACGGCCACAACGCGGTGGCGTTCTTCCTGACCGCCGGCTTCCTCGGCATGCTCTATTATTTCATGCCGAAGCGGGCAGGACGGCCGATTTACTCCTATCGCATCTCGATCATTAGCTTCTGGGGCATCACGTTCTTCTATATTTGGGTGGGCTCGCACCATCTCCACTATACGGCGTTGCCGGAGTGGGTGCAGATCCTGGGGATGTCATTCTCCCTGATGCTCCTCGTGCCCTCCTGGGCGTCGGCGGGGAACGCGCTGATGACCCTCAATGGCGCGTGGGACAAGGTTCGCGATGACGCGACCTTGCGCTTCATGATGGTTGCGGCGGTATTTTACGGTCTTACGACGTTCGAGGGATCGTTCATGGCGATCCGGCCCGTGAACTCGCTCTCGCACTACACCGATTGGACGATCGCCCACGTGCACGCCGGCTCGCTCGGTTGGGTGGCGATGATCACCTTCGGATCGCTCTATGCAATGATACCTTGGGTTTGGAAAAAACCGTCGATGTACTCGCCGCGCCTCGTCGAAGTGCACTTCTGGTGCGCGCTGAGCGGCGCAGTGATCTATGTGCTTGCAATGTGGAATTCCGGCATTCTGCAAGGGCTCATGTGGCGAACCTACAATGAGCACGGCGCGCTCGCATATTCATTCGTCGACAGCGTCGTCGCGATGCATCCTTACTACATTGCTCGCGCCTTCGGCGGCCTCATTTTCTTGTCCGGCGTTTTGGTCTGCTGTTACAACGTTTTCATGACCATACGCACGCCTGTTGACGCCTTCGGGCCGGCAGGCCGCAAAGTCGACGACGCGCTCGGCCCTGTCCCATTACCCCAACCTGCGTCTGCCCCAGTGCCCCGGCCTGCGGAGTGATCCGAGATGTTCAACGTCCACTATCGCCTT
>JAJYAH010000137.1 GCA_021779635.1 Pseudomonadota bacterium
AAAACTCCCCTTGTATTTGTTTGAGCGCGCATTCCCGGCATTTTGAATGCCGTTGGTCTCGGCGAAGAAAATCCCGAGGCTGATGCGGCCCGCAAGTTCCGCATTCGCGGCATCGAGACCTTTCGCCCGCGCAATCACCATGCCGAGATCGACGACATCCCTGAACGGCGTTTCTGATTTTTGCGCGTTGGAGGGTGGGGCGTCCAACAGTTCGAAAAGCCTGAAGTACTCATCGAGCAGCGGCTCGCGGTCCGCGTCGAAATACGCCGGCGGGATTGCGAACTTGTTGGGTCTTCCGATTTTGGAGGGAAGCGCATCGGTGAAGTCCTTGTACGCGCTGATCATGTCGTTGCGCGCGAGATAAAGCGCCTGTCCCGGCAAGTTCGGCAGTGGCTGATGTGAACTGACCTGCGCGCGCCGCTGGCGTAGCACCAGCTCGAATCTCGCGGCGGCCTGGTCATAGGCCGCGAGCGCGTCGGACTGCCTTTGCGTGACGGCGCTCTCCTGGCCCATGGCAGGGGATATGAAGCGGTAATGGCCGATCATGGGGATGGCGAACGACCGGCCCGCGTCACGGATGGCATCACTGGCGAGAAAAGCCAGCGGCGCGAGGACCAACCCGAGACCAAGCGCCGCCCGGGAGACTGCTTTGCAGGCCTTCTTCACCAAGTCAGTCCTCCAGACCCCGAAAGTCGACTGAATGTTGCTCGCCGGATCGTAAACAGGGAATGTGTGGCTGGCGAGACGGAACAGCCTTTCGGACAAGCCGCGCCTTTCTGTCGATTTTTTCGGCCAAACCGCAACACATCGCATTCCCGCGGTGCGAGCAGCGCCCGGGTTGGTGCGTTCGTTACGTCCTCCGAAGGGGAGGGCGCAGGGAATACCGGGTGCCTGGCCGCACCCGCAGCCTCGCGTGCAGAAAAGAAAGCACACGAGTTAGTCACCACAGGTAGGCCGAACATTCCGGCATTCCCTGCGCGATGGTTTTACGGTTTCCTTCGTACTCGCCCCGGAGACCGGGCTTTGTGTCTCCGTCACTCCCAACAAGCGTTAGCTCCTTGGGAGCTTGATATCAGCGTCGGGATATCAGGCCCACACGACTTCGCCGTCCGCATCCGCGCGTTTCGTCTGATCGCACTGACACGTCCATCGCATTCCACGCCCAACGTTCGTGACGATCGCGAAACGCCCCTCCGGATCGGGCGTGGAACGGGGCGAGCTGGTAAACGTGATTTGCCCGACGGCGCAAGCGGAATTTGCGTCGGCACCGGCAGGCTCCATGGAGTTTCTCCTTGGCCGTTGCCGATTGAGGGGCCTATCTTGTTGCTGATCCTGACTTATGGCGGATATCGTCTCAACTAGGAGGGGCGCCATGTTTACGATCTCTCGATCCCTGCTCGTTTTGAGTGCGGTGCTGATGCTGAGCACGCAATCATTCGGCAAGGGCGGGAATATGAGAAGCGAGGATCGCTATGAATCGCAACACATCGGCAATCTCCCAGCCAACGTTCGTCAGGCAGTTCTGCGGCGTTGTCCCAACGCCAAGGCCCTGCACGATTTCTCAACCTATACCGATCACCTGCAGGTGATGGTCTTGCACTTCGAACGCCTGTATTGCGAGCGGAAATCGTTTTGCGGGCCGCCTGGATGCCTCCATCAAACCTATATTTCATTTCACGGGCACTACCGGCTTGTCGAGAGCCATTACGCTTCCGAAGGAAACTGAGGTGTAGCGCCTTTAACCCGGTTCATTTGGTAGCCATCGCGCCGCGGAGCGTTTTCAACTGGCATCATCACAGCTCTCGCTGAGGAACCCGCACGGCTGAGGATGTTACAGTATTGCACATCGACAGCCGCCCGCAGCGTGTGCTAGCGGGAATGACTGCTTAATCCGAGACGACATGAAGTGAAATCATTGCAGCGCAAGCGCCGCTTTCAATTTCTTGGCCGCACTGCCCGGACAATGGCCGCGTTCGTTACGCTCCTGTATGTGCTTGCCGGCGCCTTGCACGGATTTCATGACCTCGACGTCGCGAATTCATCCGGGAAGGTGATCGTTTCGATCGGCGAGGATGGTGGCCAGTCCGAGAAAGGAATTGCTACCGAACACCACTGTCATGGCTGTTTCTCCGTATCGATACCTTCACCGGTAACTGCTGTGGCCGACGTCAAATCGGCGCAGGACGTCATTATCCCCCTCGATATTCCGCGACCGGGCCGTCCGCCGGGTATCGATCCCCCGCCGCCAAAATTCCTGACCTGAACGTGATCGCTGGGACCTGCCGCGTCCCCTCATTGTCTCACTCGTCGGGTAGAACATGATCCTTTTTGGAGGCGCCGCGCGTTTTGCGTGCGCGATAGTATTGCTGGCCAGCCCGTGGCTGACGTCTGCTTCGCAGGCACAGACCCTAACGCTCAAGGCCGCCCTCCAGGGTGCGCTTGCGGCCAACCCACGCCTCACGGCCGCCGGGCGCGACGTGGGCATCGCCGCCGGCCGGCGCGTCCAGGCAGGCGCGCTCATCAATCCTGAAGTTTCCTACGAACTAGATAACGCTTTCGGCACTGGAATCTTTCGCGGCACCCAGTCCGGCGAGTCGACGCTGCAAATCAGCCAGGTCTTTGAATGGTTCGGCAAGCGCGATGCGCGGATAGCTGCGGGCGCCGCGGGCGTCGATGTCGCATCGATCCAGCAAAAGGCGGTCCGGCTCGAAGTCCTCTCAGAGACGGCAATTGCCTTTCTCAATGTCCTTGGCTTGCAGCGAAAGATTCAGATTCTCGATGACCAGATAGCTGCCCTTGACCGATTGACGCCGCTTCTGCGGCGCAGGGTCGAGGCGGGTGCTTCGTCGCCGGCGGAAACCGGACGGGCCGAGGTCGCATCCGCCCTGGTGAAGGCGGACCGCGAGCGGCTTCGGGCCTCGCTCTCCAGCGCTCGCCGTGATCTTGCGGTGATGATGGGAGATACAGCGCCAAAATTCGCTGCTGTGTCCGGACGGCTGGAGTTCACGGGCCGTCCTCCATCGTTCCAGTCCGTGGTTTCGGCCATCGATGCCAATCCGCAGCTGGTGCGGTGGATGGCGGTCTATGCGCAGCGTAACGCCGAACTCCTGGTGGCTCGCCTGAAGCCGTATCCCGATGTACGGATCGCGGCGGGCTGGCGCCATTTCAACGAAGTTTTCGACGGCCCTGTCAGGGAAACCAACGACAATGCCGTCAGGTTGTCCCTCTCGGTGCCGATCCCCGTTTTCGATCAGAACCAAGGCAATATTCTTTCGGCGGAAGAAAGCCTGGCCAAGATCCGATACGAACGGGAAGCCAACCGCAACACGCTGATCGTGCTGGCCGGACGTGCTTACGATTCCTTGCAGGGGTCACTGCGAGAACTATCCATCCTGCGGGAGACGGCAAATCCCAAAGCCAAGGAGGCCGTTGACGCGATCGCTGAAGGCTACGGCCAAGGGCGATACAGTCTGCTCGAAGTTCTGGATGCCCAGGCAAGCGTTGCGCAAACACGCCTTCGCGAAGAGGAGGCAGAGCAGAACTTCCATGTCGCGGTTGCAACGATCGAGGGGTTGGTCGGCAATCCGTTCAAGCTCGCACGGGAGAAGGTCAGATGAGGGCGACATCAACCATTATTGTTGCACTCTTGGCGGCCGCCCTTGGAGCCTATGGCTATGCTCAATTTGGACAGCCGAAAATCGGGGCTGCAAGCCTTTCATCGGCCACCAAGGAGGGAAGTTCCGCGAGCGAGCACGTTGAACCGGACGAGCATGGCGCCGACCGCATCAAGATCAGCGACGTCAAGCTCGCCGCTGCCGGCGCGACGTTCGCCGAAGCAGGTTCGGCGACTTTGACCAATACGTTGTCGTTCAACGGGGTCCTCCGCGCCAATCAGGAGACGGTCGTCCAGGTCACGCCACGCTTTCCGGGAATTGTGAAATCGGTCGGCAAGCGCGTTGGCGATGCCGTGGCAAAGGACGAGCCGGTCGCGTTGATCGAGAGCAATCAAAGCCTCACGGCCTATGAACTCAAAGCTGCGATCGCGGGGACCATCATCGACCGGCAGATATCGCTCGGAGAGTACGCCTCCGAGCAAAAGCCGGCATTCGTGGTTGCTGATCTTTCGACGATTTGGGTCGATCTGTCGATCTACAGACAGGACCTCAGCCGCGTCCGAATTGGCAACGAAGTCCTGATCGATCCCGACGACGGTGCTGGCGATATCAAGGGCTTGATCTCCTATCTCGCGCCAGTCGGTGCGAGCGACACCCAGACCGCGATAGCCCGCGTCGTCCTGCAGAACAAAAGCGGCCGGCTGCGGCCTGGGCTGTTCGTGACGGCCCGACTGGTGCTGGCCGAGCGGAAAGTGCCGGTCGCGGTGCATGCCGGCGCGATCCAGACCCTCGAAAACAAGTCCGTCGTGTTCGTGCGGGAAGGCGGCGACAAGCTGGAGGCGCGCCCGGTGGAGCTCGGCGATTCGGATCAGAGGTTCGTGGAGATCCGCGCCGGTATCTCGCCCGGAGAGAAGTACGTCGCCGAGAACTCGTTCGTTGTAAAGGCGGAGATGGGCAAAGGCGAGGGCGACCATGATTGAGCGCCTTATCGAATTCTCCATTCGCCAGCGCTGGCTCGTGATGCTGGTCGTGCTTGGGCTCGCGGCCTTCGGCGGCTGGAACTTCACACGGCTGCCGATCGACGCGGTCCCCGATGTCACCAACGTCCAGGTTCAGATCAACGCCAATGCTCCGGGGCTTTCTCCGCTGGAAGCCGAGCAGCGCATCACCTTCCCAATCGAAACTGCGATGGGTGGAATGCCGAAGCTCGACTACACCCGCTCGATTTCTCGCTACGGTCTGAGCCAGGTGACCGCCGTTTTTCAGGACGGGACGGACATCTATTTCGCGCGACAGCTCATCAATGAGCGCATTCAGCAGGTCAAGGATCAACTGCCCTCGGGGATTGAGGTCGCGATGGGTCCGATTTCCACGGGGCTCGGTGAGATATATTCCTACACGGTCAGTGCCAAGCCCGGCGCAAAGTCACCCAATGGCAGCCAGTACACCCCCACTCAACTGAGGACCATACAGGACTGGATCATCAAGCCGCAGCTGAGGACCGTTCCGGGAGTCGTCGAAGTGAACTCGATCGGCGGCTATGAACGTCAATTCCACGTGCTGCCGAATCCTGCACGGCTGATGGCTTACAATTTCGGATTCCGCGACGTGCTGGCGGCTCTCGCAAACAACAATTCGAACGTCGGGGCCGGCTATATCGAGCGCAACGGCGAACAGTACCTGGTTCGTGCGCCGGGCCAGGTTGCGACAATGGAGGAAATCCGGGATATCGTGATCGGCTCTCGCGGAGGCGTTCCGGTCCGCATCCGCGATGTGGCGGATGTGCAGGAAGGCATGCCCTTGCGAACGGGCGCCGCGTCCGTGAATGGGCAGGAAACAGTCCTTGGCACCGCGATGCTGCTGATCGGTGAAAACAGCCGGACGGTCGCGCAGCGAATTGCCGCAAAGCTTCAAGCGATCTCCAGGTCGCTGCCGGAGGGCGTCGTCGCAAAAGCCGTCTATGACCGCACCCGTCTGGTGGAGGCAACCATTGAGACGGTCGAGAAGAACCTTCTTGAGGGCGCAGCGGTGGTGATCGCGGCCCTCTTCCTGATCCTGGGCAACATCCGGGCGGCGATGATTACCGCCTGTGTCATCCCACTTTCGATGCTGTTCACGATCACAGGGATGGTTGGGAGCAAACTCAGTGCCAATCTAATGAGCCTCGGTGCGATCGACTTCGGAATTATCGTCGATGGTGCCGTCATCATCGTGGAGAATAGCCTTCGATTGATCGCAGAGCAGCAGGGCAAGCACGGCCGCCGCCTCTCGTTGAGCGAGCGGATCAGCACGATTCGAGCTGGAACAAGCGAAGTCGTCAGGCCGAGCCTGTTCGGCACGCTGATCATTGCCGTCGTCTACCTTCCTGTACTCACCCTGACCGGTACGGAAGGCAAAATGTTCTTTCCGATGGCCTTGACCGTGCTGATGGCGCTGACCGCGGCCGTAGTACTCTCCGTGACATTCGTTCCAGCCGCGATCGCGATCGGGGTCAGAGGCAAGGTTTCCGAAACCGAAAACATCTTCATGCGGCTGGCGAGGCGGCTTTATTTGCCGCTCCTCGACGCGGCCATCCGCTATCGGCGCAGTGCTGTGCTGCTCGCGCTTGGGGTTGTCACGGGCAGCCTGCTCGCCGCCACGCGAATGGGCGGAGAGTTTATTCCGAGCCTCGATGAAGGAGACGTGATCATCGAGACGATCAGGATACCGGGGACAAGTCTGACCCAGAGCGTCGAAATGCAGTTGCGGCTGGAGAATGCCATCAAGCAGGTCCCTGAGGTCGCCACC
This sequence comes from Pseudomonadota bacterium, assembly GCA_021779635.1. The sequence goes on from JAJYAH010000137.1 coordinate 6,402, forward strand.
GTATTCTCGAAGGTTGGTACGGCGGAAATCGCCAACGATCCGATGCCGCCAAATGCCGTCGATACCTACGTCATTCTAAAGCCAAAAGACCATTGGCCAGATTCCGGAAAAACCAAGGGCGAGGTGGTTGAGGAACTCGAGCGCGTCGCAAATACGCTGCCCGGGAGCACTTACGGAATGTCGCAACCGATCCAGATGCGCTTCAACGAACTCATCGCAGGGATAAGGAGCGACGTCGGGATCAAGATATTCGGCGACGATCTCGATGTACTCCAGGGGCTCGCCCAGCAAGCCCAGTCGATCGTGCGCGGAATCCAAGGAGCGGCTGACGTGAAGACTGAGCAGGTGGCAGGCCTTCCGATCCTGACCGTCAAGCTCGACCGTCAAGCCCTGTCCCGATACGGCTTAAGCGTCTCCGACGTGCAGGACGTCGTCGAAATAGCGGTCGGAGGGAAGGCTGCCGGAAAGCTCTACGAGGGCGACCGTCGTTTTGATATCGTGGTACGCCTGCCTGAGCATCTGCGCGGAAACCTGGATTCGATCAACGCGATTCCGATATCCCTGCCGGCGACATCCGATGGTTCGTCGCTGACGAGGACGGCCTGGACCGGGTCTGCGAGCACCGCTTTGAGGTACGTCCCGCTCTCTTCGGTCGCCGCAATAGAGGTGAAACCAGGCCCCAATCAGATCAGTCGCGAGAACGGCAAGCGCCGTATCGTTGTGACCGCGAATGTTCGCGGACGCGACTTGCGGTCTTTCGTTGCCGAGGCCCAGGACGCGGTCGATCGAAAACTGAAACTGCCAGCCGGCTACTGGATTGGTTGGGGCGGGCAATTCGAGCAACTTGCTTCAGCCACCAAACGACTGGCCGTCGTCGTGCCGATCGCGTTGCTGCTCGTCTTCATGCTGCTCTTCATGAGCATGGGCTCCCTCGCAGACGCGCTCCTGGTCTTCAGCGGCGTGCCCTTGGCGCTGACGGGTGGCATCGCCGCGTTGGTGCTGCGTGGTTTGCCCCTTTCGATCAGCGCCGGCGTTGGATTCATCGCGCTGTCCGGCGTGGCCGTCCTGAATGGTCTGGTGATCATTGCGTTCATCCAGCGGCTCAGGGGAGAAGGAAGGTCGGTATGCGATGCCGTGTATGAAGGTGCGGCGACCAGGCTAAGGCCCGTGTTGATGACGGCGTTGGTCGCCTCGCTCGGTTTCGTTCCGATGGCGATAGCAACCGGCGCCGGTGCCGAGGTGCAACGACCGCTTGCGTCCGTCGTTATCGGAGGGATCGTATCGTCCACCGTCCTGACCTTGCTGGTGCTCCCGGCGCTTTATGTATTGTTCCGGAAAGAGGCAAAGCCTGCTCCCGCGAACCCGTCCAGCGAGAGCGTCTAGTTTCGGAGCTTCCGATTCCGTGACGATTTGAGAGGAACTTCGAATGGCTTCAGACCGATCCCACTCGCATGCTGACAACCACAATGGGGGCGACAGCCATGACCATCACGACCATTCTCACGATCCCGGCCATGTTCACGCCCCCGCTGATTTCGGAGGGGCGTTTGCCGTCGGCGTCGCGCTGAACACCGCGCTGGTCGCGGCCGAGGGAATCTATGGCTATCTCGGTAACTCGACCGCACTTATGGCGGACGCGGGGCACAATCTTGGTGATGTCCTGGGTTTGATTGTGGCGTGGAGTGCATCGGTGGCGGCCAAACGTGCGCCAAGCGGACGCTTTACCTACGGCTTTCGCCGGACTTCAATTCTCGCCGCTCTTGCAAATGCGGTTTTCCTGCTTGTCGCGATTGGCGCCATCGGGCTCGAGTCGATCCAGCGTCTCTGGAGCCCGGAACCTGTCGCGGGAATTACCGTGATGGTCGTGGCGGCGATCGGTATCCTGATCAACGGCGCCACTGCGCTGCTCTTCGCAAGCGGCCGGAAGGGGGATATCAACATTCGGGGCGCCTTTCTCCATATGGCGGGTGATGCCGCGGTCTCCGCCGGCGTTGTCGTTGCGACCGCACTGATCCAGTTCACGAATTGGTTGTGGCTGGATCCCGTGACGAGCCTGCTGATCTGTGCAGTCATCCTCTGGAGCACCTGGGGATTGTTGCGAGCTTCGATCGACATGTCGCTCGACGCCGCGCCGCGCGGTACCGACGTCGAGGCGGTGCGGCAGTTTCTATTGAGCCGCCCTGGCGTCGCAAACGTGCATGACCTGCATGTCTGGCCGATCAGCACCACGGAGACCGCGATGACCTGCCACGTCGTCATGCCGTCCGGCCATCCCGGAGATGACTTCTTGATCGAATCGGCGAGTATACTGCGACGGTCATTCAAAATTGTGCACCCCACTCTGCAGATCGAAGTCAACGAAGATAACGCCTGCGCTTTGGCGCCCAATAGCGTCGTCTAGCCGGAGTACGAGGTGACCGCACTGTTGTCCGGGAGAGGACGACCAAATGATCGGCGAGAGGTGTGAGATGATTATTAGACGATCTCTGTCCGCGCTTTTTTTGCTGCTGATGACATGCAACGCCCTATCGGCGAAGGGCGGCTCCTATCGCATGGAAGACCGGTATAATCCACAGCATGTCGACAACCTACCTGCCGAAGTCCGCACCTCCATCTTCCGCACATGCAAAGAGCCAAGCACATGCAAAGAGCCAAAAGCTTTGCATCCGTTCGCGGCCTATTCGGATGGCTCGAGAAAGATAGAGCTTCACTTCGAACATTTCCTCTGCAATGGGGGCGACAGCTATTGCCGCCCATCAGGGTGCTTGCATCAAGTCTGGGTTTGGGAGCGCGGTGACTATCGTCTCACGCAAAGTTTCTACGCTCCCGCGGGCGATAGAATTGGCGCAGGGTAGACCCGGCTTTGCCGTTGCGAGGCCTTCGCGCTTCCGGCGAAAGCGATCGAGCAGCCTGGTTCGCGAACTCCGGGCACTAAAAACAAAGTCGATTGAGATGCACTGCGAGTGTTATCCTACGTAGTCAAAGGTCTCTTACAAACACATGCAGGAATCCCTGATTTGGAACTGGCGCGGACGGGATATTCAGCTCGGGGTCGATATCCGGGGAGAAGGTCCAACAGTTGTGATGTTGCCGGCATTGAGTTCAATCTCAAGCCGCAGCGAGATGCACCCGATCTCGGAGCTTTTGAACTCAAGCTTCAGATGTGTCGCGGTCGATTTGCCGGGGTTTGGTTCGCTGCCGCGGCCGCCGACCGCTTGGGCCCCGGATGCGTACCGCTCGTTCGTTGCGTTCATCCTTGAGCGTTTCTCGAATCCCGTCGCCACAGTCGCGGCCGGCCATGCCGCCGGGTACCTAATTGGACACGCCGCCGGTCATCCCGGCTCGGCCGGCCGGCTGTGCCTGGTTGCACCGACCTGGCGAGGGCCGCTTCCGACAATGATGGGCCGTCGGCACCCTGCGTTTCGCGCGCTGTCTCGCGTTGTCGATGTCCCTGCTCTTGGGACGGCGCTTTACAGGTTGAACGTCAATCGGCCGATGATCCGCATGATGAGTCTGGGGCACGTTTACTCGGACCAGTCGTGGCTGACCGCGCAGCGTTTTGCGGAGAAGCTGCAGGTGACAAATGCTGTCGGCGCACGCCACGCCTCTTTCAGGTTCGTCGCCGGCGAACTCGATCCGATGACCAGCCGGGGCGAGTTCTTGCAAGCGGCACGACGCGTCGGCGATCCAATATTGGTCGTTTATGGTGCGAAGACGCCGCTTCGGTCGAAGTCGGAGATGCAAGCCCTATCGGAACTGCCGGGAATTTCCTCGGTCGAATTGCCCGAGGGAAAACTGGGCGTACATGAGGAGTTTCCAACGGAAACTGCTGCAGCCATTCGCCGTTTCCTGGGAGCGGCGCCTTAGACGAGGCGTTCAGCCGATTGCCTCGTTTCCGACGATGAGCGAAAAACCGAGAATAGCTGAGTTCCAATCCGCTCAACTCGCCACGAGTATGTGGAATCACACGGATGGGCCCCGCTGCTTAACCAAAATCCCCTCGGTTTGGTTGGGTAGAGCAAAATGCCCTCACGTGTGTCGGCCAACTATCCCTGGAAAGCCGGGGCATGACGCTTTCGCCAGGCGGAATGACAGCCGCCACGCAGCGATTGAAAGAGGCGCCAGTCGAAGGGGACGGACAGGGGTACCGCCGCTCAAGTGATCCTCCGGCGACGAAAGTTGTAGGCTTGTCAACGCGCGCTTAGCCGAACTATCAATGGTCTTGCCGACTACAACGAATAAGACCTTGGCGTTGGTCTAGAAAAATCGAGGAGGAGCCTTAGGCATGCGGAAGATGATCATAACTGCTGCGATGGCCGTGCCATTTCTGGTTGGTGCGGCGCATGCGCAGGACAGTCTCAAGATTGGTTATATCGATCCTCTGTCAGGCGGCGGCGCCAGCATCGGCGAGGGCGGTCTCAAGACGTACCAGTTTCTTGCCGACGAACTGAATGCCAAGGGCGGCATTCTCGGCCACAAGGTCGAGATCGTGCCGATGGACAACAAGACCAATCCGCAGGAAAGCCTGGTGCAGGCCCAGAAGGCGATCGACGCCGGCATCCACTACATCACCCAGGGTAACGGCTCGTCGGTGGCCGCGGCGCTCGAGGATTTCGTCACCAAGAACAACTCGCGCAATCCCGGCAAGGAGTTGCTGTATTTCAACTATGCCGCGGTGGATCCGGCGCTGACCAACGAGAAGTGCAGCTTTTGGCATTTCCGCTGGGACGCCAATTCCGACATCAAGATGGAGGCGCTCACCAACTACATGAAGGGCGAGCAATCCATCAAGAAGGTCTACCTGATCAACCAGGATTATTCGTTTGGTCAGGCGGTTCGCACCGAGGCGCGCAAGATGCTCGCTGCAAAGCGACCCGACATCCAGATCGTTGGCGACGAAGTGCATCCGTTGCTCAAGGTGACCGACTTCTCGCCGTATATCGCCAAGATCAAGGCCTCCGGCGCTGATACCGTCGTCACCGGCAACTGGGGCCAGGACATTGCGCTGCTCTTGAAGGCGGCCGCGGACGCCGGCCTGAAGGTCAGCTGGTACACCTACTATGCCGGAGGCGCCGGCGGACCGACCGCGATCAAGCAGGCCGGCCTCGATCATCAGGTGTACCAGATCACCGAGGGCATCCCGAACTCCGGCAACAAGACGGCGATGGATTTCGAAAAAGAATTCCGCGCCAAGGAAAATATGTCGCTGTGGTATCCGCGCGCCGTCAACGAGATGCGGATGTTCAAGGCAGCCGCCGAGAAGGCCAATTCGCTCGATCCGGTGAAGGTCGCCGCAGCGCTGGAGGGCATGAAGTTCGAGGTCCTTGATGGCGGCGAAGGCTTCATGCGCAAGGAAGACCACCAGTTCTTCCAGCCGATCTACATCTCCTCGTTCGGCAGCCTGAAGGACAAGGCGAAGGATCCGTTCGACGAGGAAAATACCGGTTGGGGCTGGCATCTCGTATCCAAGATCGACACCGCCCAGACCATCCTGCCGACGACTTGCAAGATGAAGCGGCCTGACTGATCTGTCGATCGTTCCGCCCCGGTGCGCT
>JAJYAH010000138.1 GCA_021779635.1 Pseudomonadota bacterium
AGGCGATGACGCGGTCGATCTCCGCCAAGGCGATCTCCGGCTTGGTCCGCGCTGCGCGGTGCTCGACTGGAACGCCCGCACGCTTCAAACGCACCGGATTGCTCGTCCAACTCTCCGGAACGAAGAGACGTAATGCCACCATGACCGGCACTTCACCCCGCGCAAGCGTCAGCGACACCAATGTTTGGCAATTGGCCGTCTTGCCGAGAGACGAGGCATATTGTGGCGCGACACCAACCGAACGATCGCCCTTCTTCGGCATCGCCGTGTCGTCGATGACCAACACCGCATCCTTGCCGCCGACAAGGCGATCCGCCTGAACCAGCAATTCCGCCTCCAATGGCGCCGCATCCCAAACGCCATCAGCAATGAAATGGTGCAACTGGTCATACTCGCCCGGTACCAGCCGCGCCGCCATCGGCTGGACGCTCTTGCGATCACCCGGTCCAATCAATCCCGAGATATAAAGCGGACACATCCGCCGCCGCGCCTTGTGACCTAAACGATCCAGAAAGGGCTTGAGCCAGCGCCTAAGCTCGTCTTCCCACTTCGACTTCGTGCCCACCATGGTCGGCCCTCCAAAAGCCGACCATCTATGAATCATTGAAAATCTGATTCGGGAATCCAGTTTCGCCAATCAATCGCTAACTTCTGCCAAAGTAGTGCTAGTCGCCCGATTCATTCAGATTGCAGGGTAGAGGTGCTTGAGTTTGATACGGGCATTGGGGGTTGAGAATTGCCAATTTGCCTTGGTGTGGTTGGCATATCGGTCGTGCTCCCATGCGGCGATTTCCTCGATGAGGGTCTGTTTATCGGCAATCCGACGGTCGAGGCACTGGGACGTGAGGACGCCGAGTTCGGACTCTGCCAGATCAAGCCAACTACCGTGCTTTGGAGTGTAGTGCCATTCGAAGCGCTCGACCAGTCGCCTGGCCTCGGCGGCTGGAAACGCTTCGTAGAGTGATCCCTTGCCGTGGATGTTGAGATTGTCCTGGACCAGCACGACGGTCTTGGCGTTGGCGAAGTAACGATCGGCCAATTCTTTCAAGACGTGAGCGTAGTCCATGGCGGTATGGCGATCGGTGACCTTGACGTGGCGCCAGCCTTCGAGCGGTGCAAACATCATGAAGATGTTGGCGGTGCCGTTGCGCTCGTACTCGTAATCGCAGCGGGCCGGGCGTCCCCGCTTCATCGGGATCGGCAGGCGCGTCTCGGCAAGGAACTGCTTGGAGGTCTCGTCCAGGCACACCAGCGGGTAATCGGGATCGCGTGGCCGCGTGTAGACCGCCAGCACATCTTCCATGGCGGCTACGAACGCGCCATTGGCCTTCGGCGGGATGACCCAGCACTGCTGGCGATGGGGCTGGAGAATGTTTTTTTTAGTGCCCGCCCAATCGTCGAGTCGCTGGCGCGATCGACAATTTGCAGTTCCACGACCTTCTTCTCCAACAGCCGCAAGGTCCAGCGCGCGCGTCCCTTGGGAGGTTTGGAACAAGCCAGCGCAATCAATTTGGCTTCTTTCTCGCCGTCAAAAATTCGTGCAACCGCCGGTGTCGCCCGTTGCTTGCGGCTCAACACAGCCTCGAAGCCTTCTTCCACAAGTTGCTTCCGGACCCGGTAAACCATCGATGCGCTGGTCTCCAGCGCCTTGATAATCCGGTTGTCACTCCAGCCTTCACCGGCTTCCGACACATCGGCCTTCAACAATATCCGCGCCTTCAGCAGCCGCTGCGCTGCGCTCTTGCCTTTGCGTATCAGTGCTTCGAGTTGCTCTCGTTCCTCACCGCTCAGCCGCACAACATACTTCTTTACCGAAATCTCCTTCGCAGCCATGATTGCCTCCGCCGCATCCGATGCGACCAAAGCGAATCACAAAATTCATGTCCTTGCAAATTGATTGAAGCGAGCGACTAGCTTGAGCTTTGCCATGATGTATCTCCTACCCTCTGTAAGGCCCTAGTATCAAGTCATATGCCGCGCTGTGGACAATACCGAGTTTCCTGTGCATTTGCTTCCTTTCCCTCACATTTCCGAAGAAGTCAGTCGGCATAGTTCGTTCAAGCAGAAACCGGCCGAGGTCGTGTTTCCGATGAACAGAGCATGTCGAAAGCGACGCTCTCGGCTTGGGGTCGAGGGACCGCTGGCTCCTTACTTTGAGCTCTACGCCGAGTATCTTGCCGATCAGCGGTACTCGCAGGTTTCTTATTGGAAGAAGACATTTCTCATCACCGAGTTTAGTCGATGGCTGAGCCGGGAAGGTATCTCGGTCGACGGGATTACGACCGCGCATGAAGAAGCATTCTTGCGCCATCGCTCCCGACGCCGCCGTCTCAAGGGTGGCGACCGGATCGCTCTGTCCGGCGTGACGTGCTGGCTTCGGGAAAAAGGCATTATCGAATGCACGGCCACGGCTTCGGCCGAGACGTCGGCTGTTGATCCGGTGTTGCAGGAATACAGGTCTTATCTGAACGAAGAGCGTGGCCTGGCGCCTGCGACCATCGAAAATTACTCCGGATACGTAAGGGTCTTTCTGAGAGACATATTCAGCGAGGGCGAACTTTGTCTCGCCTCTTTGCATGCCAGCCAGATTACGGACTATATCCGGCGAAACGCGCCGCGAGACCGCACATTCGCTTCGGCAAAACACATCGTCACGGCACTGCGATCGTTCTTCCGCTTCGCACGGTACCGCGACTACATCCATACCGATCTTGCCGCGGCAGTACCCTCCGTTGCCGGATGGTCGATGGCGTCGATTCCGAGAGCGATGCCGGCCGACTGTGTTCGGGTTCTTCTGAACGCGAGCAAAAAGTGGCGAACGCCAGCCGGGTTGCGCAATCGAGCCATCTTGTTGTTGCTTGCCCGGCTCGGCCTGCGTGCAGGAGAGGTCGCCCGGCTCGAACTGGGCGATATCGACTGGGGTGAAGGCAGTCTGAGCGTGCATGGCAAGGGGCGAGTGGAGCGACCGCTGCCCTTGCCTCATGACGTGGGAAAGGCGATTGCAGCCTATCTGGAGCATGGACGACCGGAATCGAGCTGCCGCCGGGTGTTTTTGCGCTCCCGCGCCCCCTTTGATGGTTTGAGGTCGAACAGCGATATATGTCAGATCGTCGCGCGTGCGATTAGGCGTGCTGGTATTGAACTCGATTCTACAGGGGCACATCAGCTTCGTCATGCGCTTGCCGTCGACATGCTGCGCCAGAGAGCGTCGCTGACGGAAATTGGCCAGGTGCTGCGCCATCGCAGCCCGGATGCAACGCGGCGATACGCGAAGGTCGATCTGGAAGCCTTGCGCGAAGTCGCCCTGCCATGGCCGGGAGCGATGCCATGAACAATTTGCGCGACGGTATTATCGATTATCTGGAATTGCGCCGCTCCCTTGGCTTCAAGCTGAAGAAGGATGAGCGGCTGCTGCTGGACTTTGCGGAGTTCATGGAGCGGCGCGGTGCGACCTGGATCACGTCGAGGCTGGCTCTGGCATGGGCGCAGCAGCCCGTATCGACCGATTCGAATTACCTTGCCGGAAGACTGCGCGCCATCCGCAGTTTTGCGCGCTACCGCGTGCTCACAGACCCGCGCACCGAGATTCCCCCAACGGATCTGCTGCCGCGGCAACGAAGTACCTTCCAGCCTCATATCTTCCGCCAGGAGGAGATAGCCCGCCTTCTCGCCGCCAGCCTGCAACGGCGGCGGGGAGCCAAGCCGATCTCGCGCTGGTCGCGCTATACGATCTTCGGCCTGCTGAGCGTGACCGGGATGCGTGTCAGCGAAGCACTGAACCTTGATCTGGAGGACGTCGATCTTGACCACGGTGTTCTGACGATACGCAACTCGAAGTTCGGAAAATCCCGCTTGGTCCCGGTGCACGCGACAACATGCGCCACGCTGAAACTTTACCTGGAGCAGCGCAATGCGTTTTTGGCGGAACGCATCGCCCGGCCGTTCTTCATATTGCCGCTTGGTCGCCGGATTACGCACTCGACCTTGAGCCTGTCGTTCCGCCGACTGTCCCGGAAACTCGGATTGCGCGGCATGTCGGATGCGACGGGGCCGCGTTTGCACGATATGCGGCACACCATGGCCGTCGAGGTCTTGCGGCAATGCTATTGCGCGGGCGCAGACCCCGAGCGCCGTCTGCCGGCGCTGTCCACTTATCTGGGACACACCCATCTCAACTACACGTACTGGTATTTGCACCAGAACCCTTCTCTCATGAAGCAGGCGGTGACGCGGCTTGAGCATTATTGGGAGGCCTCCGTATGAAACCTGCGCTCCCGACCTTCGCGGCGCTCCTGCAACGGTTCTTCACGCAGCGGCTGATGCAACAGAAGCGCGTCAGCGCACACACGATCAGTTCCTATCGAGACACCTTCAGGCTTCTGTTGCGCTTTACGCAGAAGCGATTGCACACGTCTCCCGATCGACTGGCGTTCGAAATGATCGATGCCCCGTTCATCTCTGCGTTTTTGAACGAACTTGAGAAGACGCGGAGCGTTACCGCGCGCACCCGCAATCTTCGTCTCACCGCCATTCGGTCGTTCTTCCGCTTCGCCGCCTATGAGATGCCGACCCATAGCGCTCAAATCCAGCGCGTTCTCGCTATGCCGGCCAAACGCTTTGACCGCAAGCTGATCCACTTCATGACGCGCCCGGAGGTCGACGCACTTTTGAATGGGCCGGACAAGAGCACCTGGAGCGGTCGCCGGGATCACGCGCTCTTGCTGACAACCTTGCAAACAGGCTTGCGCCTGTCCGAAGTGACCGGTCTGAAACGTCAGGATGTTACGTTCGGCACGGGCGCTCATGTTGTAGTCCTCGGCAAGGGATGAAAGCTGCGCGCGATTCCGCTTTGCAAACCTGTCGCCGAAGTTCTTGAAGCATGGCTCGATGAAACAAGCGCCGCCCAGGACGGCATCATCTTTCCAAGCGTGCGCGGCGGGCGATTGAGCGCAGATGCGGTAGACCGCCTTCTGAAAAAGCATCTGGCCACCGCCAGCGAAGCCTGTGCCTCGCTGAGGAAAAAGCGCATCACATTCCATTGCCTGCGCCACACCACAGCAATGGACCTGTTGCATGCCGGGGTGGAGCAAACCGTTATCGCGTTATGGCTGGGGCATGAATCCATTGAAACAACCCAAATCTATCTCGATGCGGATCTGGCGCTGAAGGAAAAGATCCTCGCCAAAACGATTCCCTTTGACAGCAAGCCGGGGAAGTTCCGCCCCGACGGCCAGTTGCTGACGTTCCTCAACCAGCTATAGGAGACAGGACTATGCCGACCCTCGGCGCCCCAAAATCCTATGTTTGCCGCCCTTCTAGCCGTCTCTCGCACCCGCAGATCCGCATAGTCCGGAAGGCGGCATATGATCTCGTATTCCGCTAGCGGAATACCAGATCGCGATTGACGATGACCCGGACCGGAAATCCCGGCCTGATTGTCAGGGTCGGTTGAATATTCAGATTGCGGCGAACCACCTGCTGGCCCGTCTGATTCAATGAATTCGCTGCACTCACACGCAGCGCCTGAATAATATCGGTGTTACTTCCGCTATCAGCACCGGAGCCAAGCTCCGCTCCCACGCCGAGAATGGTCGAGAGCAGCGCGGCCTTGAACGATTCGGCCCAGTGAGTGTCGACTTCGTCCTCGAGACCGGAATAGCCGCCGGCGTCCGCACCCTGTTGCCGTTCCAATACGATGGAGCGACCATTCGGCATGATCAGCCGCGTCCATACCAGAAGGACTCGCGATTGCCCGAACGCGACCTGGCTATCGTAGACGCCTATGAGTCGCGCTCCCTGCGGAATTAGACGGACACGGCCAGTAGGGGAATCGTACACCGCCTCTGTGACTTGCGCGGTGATTTGGCCAGGAAGATCCGAGCGAATGCCGGTGATCAGGGCTGCCGGAATAATCGTTCCTGCCTGCACAATAAAGGGCGACGCCGGCCTTGAAAGCCGGTCGGGCGCTGTCGTCCGTCGATCAACCGGGGCATTGACGAAGAGAAGTTTGCTATCCTGTCCGTTCTGAGTGAAGGTTTCATCAGAAGATGCCGCAGTCTTGGTGGCCGTTTCCTGGGATGCGGCATGCGGTGGCGCAACGGGCCGGGTGGTCGACGCAAACACCTTGCTGGTCCGAGCCGCCTCAGTTTCCTGGTTGGCACGTTGTTGTTCAGCGTCAAGGCCAATCGTTGCTGATTGGCCTTCCGATGTAACGATAGGACGTCCCAGGTCGCCCGGCAATGGCGGCCCAAGCCGGGGGACGTCGCGGGCAATCCCGGTATAATCGCGCGGTAACGTTGTCAAGCCATCTGCAACGTTATGATGGTCCGTGCTGTAGAGTTCGTCCGGCGCCGGAATATGTGGGCGGTTGCTCTTCAGCGCCCACAGCACCGCGCCAGAGATGAGCAACAAAGCCAATGCGGTGCCACCCGCAAGGACCTTGCGGGAGAGCCTTGTGATCCTCGGGCGTTCTGCACGTAGGCGCAAAGCCTGCGCAGCATCATCAGATGATGGCGTTGGTCTCGATACGGGATCGACGCTCTCGTTTGGTCCATTGGCCGTCACGATCGGCTCCCGTCGTTTCTGACAATTCGGACTTTCTGCTGCTTCTCTCCCCCGAGGCGCAATTCGGCTGCGGCAAACAGACGGTCGACGATCAGCACATTCTTGTAGGCGCGATAGTTGACGAGCTCGGGCTTGCCGTCCTGGCCGATCACGAACAGCGGCGGCATTTCGCCTTGGGCGATGCCGGGCGAGAACTCGATATAGACCTTGCGGCCATCATCGTAGGCGTTGACCGGACGCCATGGCGGGCTATCACCCTCGATAACGTAGCGGTAGCGGCGCTGATCCGCTTCCGGGATGATTGGGGTTGGCGGTAAAGCCCTGGAGCGGCCGGATCGGTCTTCCGGGTAGAACCAGGCGACCGACGGCATGTACGGCTTCTCGCGGGAGCGCAGCTCAATCAGGTAGGTCCGTCGATCGGTATTGACAACAAGGTTGGTCTCGACGGCGGGCCTTGTCGGCTTCACCATAATGTGGACGCGCCTGCTATCGCCGTTGCCGCTTTCGGTGTCTCCGACGATCCAGCGCACGGTATCGCCGGCGGCGAGCGGCCCCGGACCCGTTAGCTGTTCACCCGGCTCAAGCGCGATATCAGTGATCTGCCCTGGCGCGGCATAGACCTGATACAGAGCGCCGGGACTATAGGGAAAGACCTGTACCGCGTTGAAATACCCCGCCCTCCGCGGCTGGACGCGGGCGGCATCGTTGGCCGTCGTGATCCGATCTGACGGCTCTTTCGCTTCTTCATCACCTTTCTTGCCGCCGCGGGCCGGCGTCCAGGATGGCGGGACATGCAGCGGACGTGCATGGTCGTCCGCCGGCATCGGTAGATCGGGAGATGGCGGCACGTCGTCATCGTAACTGATCTGTGGGGGCTTAAAGGTCGTGCAGCCGGAGAGCGCTAGCACAAGAAGCAACGCCAGATGAATGCGCGCTCCATGGCAAGTTGGACTAGCCGATTTCGGCACGGGCTTTCTCACTAACCGAGCTCCTTCGACCAGTTGATGGCATTGACATAGACGCCCAGGGGATTCTTCCGCAGCCGATCGGCTTCGCGCGGAGTTTCGATCACGACAGAGAGGATCGCGGTCCAGCGCTCGGTCGCGGCGAGTTGGCCGCTGTCATAGCGGCGTTCGGTCCACGCAACCCGGAAGCTTTCCGGCGAGGCGCGAATGACGCTGGAGATCTCGACCGCAACCTGCGTGTTGCCGAGCTTGGCAAAGGGATCGTTGGTACGCGCGTAATCATTCAGCGCCACAGCGCCGCGATCCGTCATGAAGTCGTAGGCACGAAGCCAGTTCTGCCGCAGCACGATGGCGTCAGTCGGCAGGCCTCGCACATCTTCAACGAAGCGCGCGAGGTGAAACGCGATTTGCGGATCGCTCGGCTGATAGAAAGGGCTCGCCGGGGCGACCGCCTGGGCCTGACCAATATGGTCCACTTCTACCACCCACGGCGTGATGGTGCCCTGGGTGGATTGCCACACGAGCCCAGCAGCAAGCCCACCGGACAGACATAGGCATCCGAATGCCATCAACCGCCAGTTCCTGGCCTGGACGCGGGCGGTGCCAATGCGTTCGTCCCAGATTTGAGCCGCCTTTTGGTAAGGTGTCACCGGCTCCGGCGCGCGGCCATAATGCACGGATGGTCGCTTGAACATCAGTGGCCTCCCTCGGATAGATCAACGAAGGATCCGCCGCCAGCACTGTCACCACTGCGAACGGCATGGGTGGCAGCGGCCACACCCTGGTTAACGGTTTGCGCACGCTTCATGCGGCGTGCCCAGGCGGGTGGTGCGTCGGTCGTTGACGAGCCGCTGCCGAGGCCGGCAGCCACGCGGCGCAGCGGGCTTACAATCGCCGAGCCGCCTTCCTTAGCGACGCCACTCAGTCCTCCGGCGCGATAAGCGCTCGCAGTTCCACCCGCCATCGCGGAGGCGCCACGGGCGCCGCCCGCGAGTGCGCCACCTGCCAGTCCCGCACCGCCGGCTGCGAGGCCGGCGCCAGCGACGATGGCGCCGGCCGCGGCAAGGCCAGTACCGACTGCGGCGCCCGCACCGAGTTGCGGTCCGCCTGATACAATGCCGTTCGCAATGCCGGGACCGAAAATGCCGAGGCCAAGGAGCGACAAGGCACCAAGCACGAGCGCCATGGCATTATCGATGGTCGGCTGATTACCACCAAAACCCGCCGTGAACTGTGAGAACAGCGTCGAGCCAATGCCAACGATGACGGCCAGCACCAACACTTTCACGCCCGACGAAATCACGTTGCCGAGCACGCGCTCTGCTGCAAAAGCGGTCTTACCAAACAGTCCGAACGGTATGAGCACGAAGCCGGCCAGCGTCGTCAGCTTGAACTCGATCAGCGTGATGAAGAGCTGGATGGCCAGAATAAAGAAGGCAAGCAGCACCACGATCCAGGCGAACAGCAGAACCGCAATCTGGATGAAATTCTCGAAGAAGCTGACATAGCCCATCAAACCCGAGATGGAATCGAGGATTGGCCGTCCCGCATCAAGCCCGACCTGGGCGATCTTTCCGGGCCTCAAGAATTCTGCCGAGGAAAGTGCGGTGCCGGACGCTTTCAGACCCAAGCCGGCAAAGCTCTCGAAGATGATGCGGGCGAGGCTATTCCAGTTGCCGATCAGGAAAGCGAACACGCCGACGAACAAGGTCTTCTTGACGAGGCGCGCCAGGATGTCCTCGTCCGCGCCCCATGCCCAGAATAGGCCGGCCAGCGTGACATCGATGGCCGCGAGCGCGGTGGCGAGATATCCGACTTCGCCTCCCAGTAGCCCAAACCCCGAATCGATGTACTGGGTGAATGTTCCGAGAAACTGATCGATAATACCGGTGCCACCCATAGGTCACTCCTTGCCAGACTGCTGAATCGGAGGGTAACCCGGTGATAGCCGGCTCTCGTCCTTGGGGGGCACGAACAATGAGGAGCCCTCTTGAGAAACCCCATTTTCGGACGATACAGACGGAGCCTTCTGGCCCAGGAATTGGCGGCGCTTGTCGGCCCAAACGTTTCGGCATTCGGACAGAGCGTCTTTCTGCTCGTATGTGACGGAGCGGCACTCCGCGAGTTTTGTTGCCAGCGCATCGGATTCATAATCAGCCGATGTAGCGGACGCGGATTGGTCTTCGTCACCACGTAACCGAATGGCGCAGGCGGCAACAATGAGGACGACGAGCATCACGGCCGCCATGATCGGGAGCCGTTCGAGTTTTTGCGTGTTCATCAGTGAAACATCTGTGCGGTTGTGGGTTGATAGCCGCTGCCTTGCGTGAGGAAACGGCGCAGTTGCTCCCTGCCCTGATCTTGGGCGGCGGCGTGCTGTGCGGACTCCAGGTTCTGCGCGCGACCGTGGGCCGCGACGACAGCAGTCAGATCCGCAAGTTGCTGGGCTTGAAGGGCCAAGAGCTGATTACCGGCCTGGCTCGCCTGCAACGCACCGGTCGCGCCTTGGCTTGAGGTGACCAGGGCTGACATCTGAGTACGGTTGGTATTGAGGTTGCCGACGACTGTAGCCTGCGTCCTCATGGCGTCCTGAAGGCCGGCCATTGCGTTCTGCCAACGCGTTTGCGCGTTTCCGATCAATGCCTGGTCCGAAAGATTGGATGCTGCCGGCGCGTAGGTCGTCGAGAAGGCGCGATCAATCTGCTGGATGTCGTAGGCGATCCGCTGGGCTTGAGCGAGAAGCTGCTGCGTTCGCAGGATCGACTGTTCCAGTTGCAACAACGACGAGAACGGCAGCGTGGCTAGATTCTTCGCCTGGTTGATCAGCATCTGAGCCTGGTTCTGCAGAGACACGATCTGGTTGCTGATCTGCTGCAGCGCGCGGGCAGCCGTCAGCACGTTTTGGGCGTAATTGTTGGGATCAAACACAACCAACTGAGCGGAGGCGCGGTTGGGACCAGTGAGGACGGCAACCGCAATCACACTGGCGCTGGCGATACGACGGAGGCGATTCATGTGAATGGCTCCAGCTCACTGAGTTGCGAGATGAGATCGATCGCCCAGGCGATTTCCCGCGCCTTCAGCCAGCCGGAGACAAAATTGTCGCGGCCATGTTCGGCAACGACCTGCTGGATCAACCCTTGGTCGGCCTTGGAGGAAGCCGCAGTGAAGGCCAGCGCGACCTCGCCGAGACCGAGCTCAAACAGGCGATTGCCGCGACGCGATTGGCAGTAGTAGTCGCGCTTGGGCGTGGCCCGCGCGAGGATCTCGATCTGGCGGTCATTCAGCCCAAAGCGTCGGTAGATCGCCATGATCTGCGGCTCGATGGCACGGTCGTTGGGCAACAACACCCGCGTTGGACAACTCTCGATGATGGCCGGAGCGATTGCCGAGCCGTCGATATCCGCGAGCGATTGAGTAGCGAAGATGACGGAGGCATTCTTCTTGCGCAGCGTCTTCAGCCATTCACGCAGCCGTCCAGCGAAATCTTCATCATCCAGCGCCAGCCAACCCTCATCTATGATGAGCAGGGTCGGACGACCGTCAAAGCGACCTTCGATCCGATGAAACAGATAGGCAAGAACCGCCGGCGCGACCGCAGTCCCAATCAAGCCGTCCGTCTCGAAAACCTGTACGGATGACTCTCCTAACCGTTCGCTTTCGGCATCGAGCAAACGGTCGTAGGGCCCGCCGAGGCAGTACGGCTGCAGCGCCCGTTTCAGCACGTTCGACTGAAGCAGAACAGAGAGGCCCGTCAGGGTACGTTCCTCAATCGGCGCAGAGGCTAGCGAACTCAACGCCGACCAGATGTGCTCCTTGGCTTCCGGAGTGACCTCGATCCGCTCGCGGGTCAGAATCGAGCCGATCCAGTCGGCCGCCCAGCCACGTTCCGCGACGTCATCGATTCCGGCGAGCGGCTGGAAGGAAACGAACTCGGAGGATTCCCCGGCAAGTGCTCCGCCGAGATCGTGCCAGTCACCGCCCATGGCGATTGCGGCCGCCCTGATCGATCCGCCGAAGTCGAAGGCAAAGATCTGAGATTGTGGGTATCGGCGGAACTGGAGCGCCATCAGCGCCAGCAGCACCGATTTGCCGGCCCCCGTCGGTCCGACCACCAGCGTATGTCCGACATCGCCGACATGGAGCGAAAAGCGAAACGGGGTCGATCCCTCGGTCCTGGCCAGGAATAAGGGCGGCGCCTTGAAATGATGGTCCCTCGCCTCGCCGGCCCACACCGCCGACAGCGGGATCATGTGTGCCAGGTTCAACGTCGAGATCGGCGGCTGCCGAACGTTGGCGTAGACATGTCCCGGCAGGCTGCCGAGCCAGGCCTCGACCGCATTCACGGTCTCAATCATGCAGGTGAAATCCCGTCCCTGGATCGCCTTTTCGACGAGACGGAGCTTTTCG